>CAYUGW010000625.1:0-2841 GCA_964444245.1 uncultured Blastocatellaceae bacterium
CGATGACAATAAACGAATCTTTTTCCGTGCCGAATGTCAGACAATCCCAGGGTCTTTCGCCCGAAAGATAAACATCCGGCATATTCGTTACGCCCAAGATTCGCGCCGCTTTGACGGCTTGCGCGTAGATCTGCGGCATTTGTTTTTCGCCCAGACGCACGCCGTTAAAAGTTACTTCGATCCAACGCCGACCGACTTTTTCGGACACGGCTTTAGCAGCGGCACTCAAAGGTGTCATCGCCCGCAGAGCCGCCATCGCTTTTCCGTCCGCCGCCCAGGCAAACGCCGAATCATCCACGCGATAACCCGGAAGCAGAGGTCGCAGCCAACGGCATTCCTTACAAATTACGGTTGTTTCGGGAAGACTTTGCCCGTTTCCGCCGCACGTGTAGCACGAAAGAGCCTGAATGACTTGCGGCTGAAACTGCTGCGCCGGAAACTGGTTTTGCTGATAATTCTGATTATTTTGCTGAGGAATGTTTGCTTGTTGTTGTTGGAGATTCTGATTCGGAAATTGCTGCTGCTGCGGCTGAACGAGCGGAACTGCCATCTGATTCGGTTGAGCGTTTTGCGGTGCGGCGATGTTCGGATTTTGCGGTTGATTGTTTACTTGATTCGGTTGAGGCATCTGAACATTTAAAGCTATTCCGCAAAAGATGCAGAATTTCGTATTGGACGCAGGTTGCGGATGTCCGTTTTTACAGATTATCGGATGTTTAATTTGTTCAGCCATAAAATACTATTTCAGATTTCAAATTTCAAATTTAAGAAAGTCTGATTTTTTTTCATATAAATGATTTTTAACCGATAACCATTTCATTCCGGTTTTTCATTCTGAAATTTGAAATCCTGAATCTGAAATCTGAAATCTGAAATTTGAAATTTGAAATCTGAAATCCGGAATCTAATAACCGCTATACGGATCGGAAGCGGCAGCAAGCAAAACCATAAAAAACCAAAGACCCATACCGCCGATATGCAAAACGGTTACAATAATCCCGATCCAAAATCCTATTTGAGCCATTTGCAAACCTTCTCGAGGGGATTGTCCGGCTTTAATCGCGTTCATTTCCATCCAGCCGACAACTATTGCCGGTATTGTCGTAAAAATCGAGCAGCAAAAAAATCCGGCAATAGCCAGAATCAGAGCTGCCGTCGCTTTTTGACTCGCTCCGCCGCCCGGATTGCCGGACGGGGCGAATTGTTGACCTTGCTGCTGACCTCCGAAATTCGGCTGATTCCATTGCTGATTGCCTTGCTGCTGACCGCCGCCGCCGAAATTCGAAGGCGGAAGCGGCGAAGCGCAGTTACTGCAAAATGTCGCTTGGGACAGATTTATTTGATTACAATTTTGACAAGTTTTGTTCATATTTTTTAAAAAGAATTCTATCCGAAATTTTTTTTTCGATTATTGCAAACGGAAATTTACCCAGACAGACAACAAAACATTTAATCATTCCCGTTTAATAATGCGTAAAAGTTATTTAAAAAAAGACACAAAAAATCGTTTTCTTTTGCCTAAATCATTTTTTTAAGAGAAATAATTTATGTGTAATTGAATTTTAATTATATAAAATCAATTTACGGCGGGAATTGCAAATTTTTATGTGATTTTACTCGATAATCGCCAAAACATCTCCGGCATTGACGGTCGCGCCTTCAGCAAAGCGAATTTCTTTGACAATACCGTCCTTCGGCGATTTCATCTCGTTTTGCATCTTCATCGCTTCGACCACCAGAACGCCTTCGCCCGCCTTAATATCCGCGCCTTCTTCAACCAAAACACGCACGAGTTTTCCGGGCATCGCCGTTTTTATTTCAGCAATTCCATCGGCACTCGCCCCCGACGCGCCCGAACCGCGCAGTTTTTTCGGGTCGAACAAATTTATTTCAAGATTGTGATTTCCAATACTTACATTAAAAGGTGCAGCGGAATCGGTCTGCGGCGAAACGAATATCTGGTAAATTTTGCCTTCTCGCTTAAACAAATATATATTCGGCTCAGGCTGGCTCGCTTCGAGTTCGTATTCGCGCCCGTCAACCCGCGCAAAAACCTTTCCGCCATCGCGCCTGATTTCAATTTCGTGTTTTTCGTTATTTAATTCGGCTTGTATTTTCATAGCAAAAGAAACCACAGATTAACACAGAATTTTACGTTCTGTCAGGCTAATCCGGGGTTTCTTAATTTTAAATTTATAACTAATTAAAGCGATTTTTAAATTTTCTGGTATTCAAAAAGAATCAAACAAGCGTTTGGAGTCCCGCGTTTACGCGGCTTTTTTCCGCCGCGCTTCGAAGCGCGGATGCCGCCTGAAGGCGGGACTCCAAACGCTTGTCACCACTAGATAATTTAAAAATTGCTCTACTAATGTTACGCCGAACCGGAACGCAGATGAGTCGCCCCGCGTTCCCGGCGTTTCCGACAGATTATTATCTGTTTACTGATGATTTATCGGCGATAAAATTTACATTATTTGTATCTTCCTCAATAAACAGCACTTGCGTCGGTTGAACGAATGTAAAGCTCTTTGCCGCCGCGCTTATTATGTAGGTTTCACCCGCCGGTATATTGGTGAACCGGTAATATCCGAAAGTGTTTGAAATTGTCGTTCGGATATTACCGTTATTATCGGTTAATGTTAATCCGACATTCCGAATACCCCGACCGTCAGCCGTCAAAACCCGACCGCCGACGGAAACCTCAGCCGCCGACGGAGCGAATTGAACGACCGCAAACGGCGACAAAGACGTAACCGTTTGCGAAACGGTGCAGACCTGAGTTCCCGCATTATAGCTCGGCGTTCCGTTGACATTGGTTGTCCACGCATTATTTTCAAAATG
>CAYUGW010000626.1:0-2841 GCA_964444245.1 uncultured Blastocatellaceae bacterium
CCAGAGCCACGCGTTTTCGCTGTTGGCGTCGGCCTCGGTGACGCGCAGCAGAAGCGTCCGGGCTTCGGCGCGGCGGCCTTCATGAGCGGCTCTGATGCCGTCCCGAAGCATTTTTGTAACTTCGGGAGAATCACTGTCGGAAACGATTTCGCTGACGTCCTGATGATCAACGAGCGGAAGGGAAGCGGTGTTGGATTCGAATTCTAATTTCATAGTTTTATGGTTTTCTTTGCAAAGGTCTGGATTTAGGATTGAGTCAAAGCTTTTTGAATTGTGGAAATGTGACAAAAAACGTCAGATGCCGGATGACAAAAACTGCTAGTTTCGGCTCATCTTTATGGGCTTGATTTTTGTGTGAAAGCTAACAAAAACCGGCGTTTCAGGGAAATTCAAAACGGTTTAAAGCTGAACCGCCAAATCGAATATAAGCAAGAGTTAGACCAGAAAACGGTGAGCGGTGAGCAGTGAGCGGTGAGCGGTGAACTCAAGCATCGAACTGCAAACTTCAAACTGTTTACTGCCCACCGCTCACTGCTCACTGCTCACCGTCCAAAAGACTGTCGAGCCTCTGTTTTTCGATCCCGTAAAATTCTTTGACCGCTTCGATCTCCGCTTCGAACTTTGCCGGATCGCCTTTTTGCTCGAGCCGCGTGCCGACGATCAGATTGTTTTTCGGCGTGTGTTCGGTCGGGATGAATTCGAAAACTCTGGTCGCATAACCGCTTTTTTCCAGCAGCAGAGAACGCAGACCGTCGGTGATCGATTCGGCCTCGCGTTCGAGCATAATGCCGTGTTTGAGGATGTTTCGGAAAATTTCGGGCGGTTTGATCTGCGGCCTCAGTTCCTGGTGGCAGCAGGGCGAAACGACGATCAGATCGGCTTCCGCCCGGATTCCTTTGTAAATCGCGTCGTCGGTCGCCGTGTTGCAGGCGTGGAGCGCGATCAGTATGTCCGTCTCTTCGAGGTCGTAATCGTCGATGAACCCGTGGACGAATTTGAGCCCGGAAAACTCGCAGGAACGGGCGATGTCGTTGCACAGGCCGACGAGTTCGCGTTTTGTATCGACGCCGGTGACTTCGACGTCGAGACCCCGTTCGTTTTTGAAATAATCGTAGGTCGCAAACGTCAGATAACCTTTGCCGGAGCCCATATCGGTGATTCTGATTTTCTTCTTGTCTTGGAGGAGCGAATTCTCGACGAGTTTGCCCAGCGTCTCGACGAATTTATTGATCTGTTTCCATTTATCCTGCTGTTTTGCGCGGATCCGGCCGTCGTCGTTGGTGACGCCGAGAGCCTTCAGATAAAAGGCGTCCGGATCGACGAACCTCTGTTTTTGGCGGTCGTGGACGAGATCCGGTCTCACCCTGAAGGTCGGTTTGGCGACGTTCAGGCGCGAACGGCCGCGTTTGCCGATGTCGAGCTGAAAGTTATTTTCGGTCGTAAACAGATGGCCGGCGAAGAATTCCGTCCCGAGAATTTCGCGCAGGATTTCAAGGCCTTTTTTGAAACCGAAGTTCTTGACCGTATCGCGCGTGTTATACCGGTAGAGGAAAAAAAGCCGGATGCCCTTTTTGGTTTTGATTAAACGCACGAGGAGTTTTTGCAGATGTTCGTCAACGCCTTTATAATTTCCTAAAGTCATCTTGACAAAAGTCTCCCGGCGGAGACTGACGGCAAATTCGTCGATAAATTTTTCGATGTTTTCCGTGGACATACTTTGAGAACAAAAAGCTTAACATAAACCGAAAGGTATTTTAAAAAAACGGAGACTAAAATGAATTCAAACGATAAAAGGAATTTTCCCAACGCTCTCGCCTATCTGTTCACGGAAACTTTCGAAGGCTCGCCGCCGCAGGGAAGCGTCTATCTGGACAAAGGCGTGGGTATTTTCAACTCCATCGAAGACCTTTCGGCGGAAAACGCTTCGAAGTCCGTGGCGGGCGCGAATATCGCCTCCCACGCGGATCATCTCAGATATTATCTGGATGTTCTGAACAATTTCGTCACCGGCAATGTGCATATCGCCGACTGGAGCATCAGCTGGAAGATCGGGACGGTCGATGATGACGAATGGACGGCGATCAAAGAAAAACTGCGCAAATCATTCGAAACCGTCCGCCGGACGTTTTCCGAAAAAAAAGAATGGAACGAGGACGGAATGGTCGAAGCGATGGCGATGATCGTCCATTCGGCCTATCATCTCGGGGCGATCAGGCAGATCGTCAAGAGCATAACACGCGATACGTGATTCGTTCGCGCATTTACGAATCACGTATTACAAATAAGCGGGTAAAAGTAATTGGTAATTGGTAGTGATAGCTAATGTTTGGTTTTCAGTCACTTAACACTTTTAGGCTTAATCAATTTTGTCTTATTACTTATTTTGAATTCTGTAAGCTTTTGAAACTTAAGACATTTCTTCAACTGCTTACTGCTTACTGCTTACTGCTTACTGCTTACTTACATAAACTTATGAATAATCTTTTTCATTTGGCTTTTCCGGTCGACGATCTGGACAAAGCGCGCGAATTTTACGGCGGGATTCTCGAATGCGAGGAAGGCCGCAGTTCCGACTGCTGGATCGATTTCAATCTGTTCGGTCATCAGATCGTCACGCATCTGGCGCCGGCCGAAGCCGGCATCCGGGCGACCAACGATGTCGATGCCGATGCGGTGCCGATCCCGCATTTCGGAATTCTGCTTCCGATGGAAGACTGGCGGGCGTTTGCCGAAAAACTGAGGTCGAAAAATGTCGAATTCATCATCGAGCCGAAGATCCGTTTCGAGGGCGAAGTCGGCGAACAGGCGACGATGTTTTTTCTCGATCCGGCCGGTAACGCT
>CAYUGW010000627.1:0-2836 GCA_964444245.1 uncultured Blastocatellaceae bacterium
CCTTCATAATCAATCAAACCCAATTTCACCCGGTCGAGCCAGCCTTGTCTGCCGAGAACGCTTCTCCGCATAGTTTCATCTTCGGCAAAATAGATTTTCGTGTAAAATTCCAAATCTAAAAATTGCACGGTCAATTCGTGTCCAAAAACGCGAAAACTTTCTCTGACCGTGCTGATTATTAAAGGTTCACCGCTTTCAATATCGAGATGGAGATTTTCACCGTGAATTCTGGCGAAAATCGAATGGCTTGCGCCCGTATCTAACTTCGCTTCGACATCAGTTTCAAATCCGCCTGAAATTAACAGCACGGGTAAAGTAATACCGATTTTTCGTGTGTCGTATTCGTAAAGTTCATCAAACGTCAAAGTATGAACAGATTTCATAACCAACCGCCCCAAAACGCTTCGGGTTCTTTTTCGATATAGTGAATAAACGGCGACTTGATTCCGGCTTCGATGGCTTTTTGATAAACCTTTCGCCCGTCGTCATCAACCGCAATGAGTTTATCGCCTTCCAAACAAACCCATTTATTCAAATACTCTTCGTTATGTTCATCAAGCCATTTTCGCGCTTTTTTGTATCGCTCAAGTCTCCAATTCGATTTTTCTTTTTTCTTGCGTTTAGCTTGCTCCGCTTCATCAAGCACTTCGCGCACTTTATCATAATCTTCGAGAGGTAAAGCGCGAATCATATTCGTAACCTGTTCCAAATTCGTCTGCATAATTTCCTCCTATTCACTATACTCGCTCAAAAGCAGTTTGCCTTCATAATCAATCAAACCCAATTTCACGCCGCCCGCGCCAGCCTTTTTAGAAGGCTTTTGATTTACTCTTGATCTTCAAATTTTGTTAGAGCCAAACGCAAAGCGTTTTTCAATTCTTTTTGTGAACAAAAGTCTTTTTCTTCGTTGTAAAAATCGTCATGAAACTCTTTCAATATTTCTTTTGCACGTTCAGCAGTGATTTTTCCTTCGACTTCATTTCGCCTGTTGGTTATTTCCTCATCAATTATTTCGCGCAGTTTATCAAAATCCTTCAGAGGTAAATGACGAATTAAAGTTTTTAACTGTTTTAAATTTGTCGGTTCAATTTTTTTCATCAATTTTCCCATGGATTCAAAATCGTTACTTGCGAATTTTGAAAATTCTTGACGTTTCGCGTAACTAAAATCAATTGATGCTGCAACGCTGTTGCTTCGATCAAAGAATCGAAAGATTGCCGAATCATTCCCTTTGTTTTTAATTCCGCAATCATTTTTGCCCAGGTTGTCATCAGTTTGCGGTCAATTCCTACCAGGCGATTTTGAAAACTACGCACTAATTCGTCAAACAACCAGGTTTCAAGGCGCAGTCTTTTTTTGCTTTGCGGTAATTGATAAATTCCTTTTTCGATTTCTCCTATTGTAATAATGCTCAAATAAAGAATTTTCTCCGATTGAGATTCAAACCAATTCAGAACTTTAGCATTCGGCTTAACCGAAACCATCTCGGAAATCGTGCAAGTATCAAGCAAATACGCCATCTCTATTCTCCAAAATCAAATTCTCTCGGAAAATCTTCCGGTCGCGTCAGATCAATTTCTTCACCGATCAGCGGACTCGTTCGCAAAACTTCAACCAGAGACGAACGCTTACCATTTATTTTTTTCCATTCCTCGATTGAAATAACAACGGCAACTTCCGTATCATTTCGACGAATTATCTGCGGTTCGCCCTTTTCCGCCAGACGAATCAAACTACTCAAATTATTCTTTGCATCTTTAACTGTATGCGACATTTACATCACCCCGAAAATATTATTTTCAGCCGCTTGGCTACTTAGCCATTATAAACAATTATGCGGTAAAATCTACATTTCGCTTATTTCAAATTCTTATCCATTTCCTTAACTGCCGAAAGAATCGTTTCGACCGCTTTGACGTAAAATTCCTGATCTATATTCTCGAAAACATCGGTCGGGCGGTGATAATCTTCGTGATCTTCGACACCGAAATAGATGAACGGGATTTTTGCCTGATGAAACGCGGCGTGATCGGATTGATTCGTCCAATCGTCGCGCCCTTGTTCGGGGCGGTCGTGTCCGAGCAGAAGTTTGACGGGCGCGTTTTTGGCGATTTTTTCGAGATGCGCCTTAAAGAGCGGATAATGAAACGTTCCGGCGGCATAGAGTTCGCCTTTGTCATTGCGCGAAATCATATCCATATTGATATTCAACAAAATAGATTCTTTTTTCACCGGCAGATTATTGACGAAATGCCTTGCGCCTTGCAGACCGCGCTCTTCCGCATCGAAGGCGACAAACAGAAGCGAATATGACGGCTGATTTTTATTGAAATATTCGGCGAGCGCGAAAAGCGCGGCGGTGCCGGACGCATTATCGTCCGCGCCGTTGTAGATTTCGCCGCCCTGCACTCCGACGTGATCGTAATGCGCCGTGATGACGAGGTATTTTTCCGGCGTTTTCCGTCCCTTTATAACGCCGATGACGTTTACGCCTTTGCCGGCTTCCGTGTTATTGCGGCTTCTCAGCGGAAATTCCTGCAAATACGTATTTTCTAAAGGTTTCAAACCCGATTCTTTAAATCGCTTTTCGACAAATTCCCGCGCCTTGACGATTTCCGGCGAACCCGCGCCGCGTCCGCGCATCTCGTCAGCGGCGAGCGTTTCAATATCGCTCAATAATTTTTTCGTGTTGAGAATTTTTGAAGCCGGCGGCGGCAAAACAGCATTTTCCGGCGAAATCCGCGACGAACTCTGCGCCGCCAAGAGCGACGACATCAGCAAAATTACAGTTAATAATATAAATCTTTTCATAAATTGTTTGATGCGTTTTTTTAAA
>CAYUGW010000628.1:0-2836 GCA_964444245.1 uncultured Blastocatellaceae bacterium
CGGTAAAATCCGTAGATCAGATTTTCAAACAGACGCACCTGAAGTCTGCCGCTTTCCAGAATATTTTTGGCAAAGCCTTTGCGGTAGAGAATTTCGCAAAATTCACTGGCAAAATGCCATTGTTTGATAACGACGATAATTGCCGAGATCATAAACGCAATTATTGCGGCAATTAAAAAATTTATCGTCCAAACCCAGCCGTCGGCAAGATCGAAACTTTGCAGAAAAAACGCCGCGCCGAGACAGATGAAAATTCCCGTAATTATCGAATAAAAAATATTTTCCGTCGCAATCGAAGACAGACCGACGACGAGCGGAATGCGGTGGCGAACGGCGACCGCTTTTGCCGTTCCGCTCACCAAGATGCCGAGCGGAATCATCGAACTCATCGCTTCGCCGATAATGACGGCGGGAATCGTGTCTTTCGTGTCGAGTTTATACGGCGCGTAAACCGATAAACGCCACGCGGTTGAGCGGAAAATTACCCGCAGAAAATAGATCAATTGCAAAACCAGAAATCCGCCGATGCCGACGCTGGCGATGCCCTGCAAAATATTTTCCGGACCGACCGAATAAACGAGATACGAAAAAAGCGCGATTCCGAGAATCGTCAAAATCGCGACAAAAATCTTTAAACGCTTGATATGCTTTGTTTTAGGGGATTTTATTGGTTTTGCCGGATTTTGAGTTTCTGTTTCAGAATTCACTGCTTTTGCCTTTTCGCCGATGCGCCTATTATGATGTTATTTCATTTAATTTTAAAAACAAAATATAAAAAGGAAAATTTAATATGAGTGCAACAGCTTTAGAAACAGAAAATTTAAGACCGGCTTTAACTGAGCTTTCGGAAGAAGAAGAACTTTTTCGCGCATCGTTTCGCGAATTCGCTGAAGGCGAAGTCCGCCCGCGCACGGAAGCGATGGAAAAAGCGGAAAAACTCGATAAAGATTTAATCAAACAATGTTTTGAATTAGGTTTGATGGCAATCGAAACGCCCGAAGAATACGGCGGCGCGGGTAGTTCGTTTTTTAACGCGATTCTCGCAATTGAAGAACTGGCAAGAGTTGACGCTTCGACCGCAGTTTTCGTTGACGTGCAAAACACGCTCGTTACAAACGCGCTGATTCGCTGGGCTAGTGAAGATCAAAAGAAAAAATATCTGCCGCAAATGGCTGAATCGAAAGTCGGCGCGTATGCTTTGAGCGAAGCCGGTTCGGGTTCTGACGCTTTTGCGCTGAAAACACGCGCCGTTGATAAAGGCGACCACTGGGAAATAACCGGGCAAAAACTCTGGATCACGAACGGAAACGAAGCCGATATTTTTATTCTTTTTGCCACGGTTGATCCGGACGCGGGTTATCGCGGAATCACGGCGTTTATCGTTGAAAAAGATTTTGAAGGTTTTGCGGTCGGCAAAAAGGAAGACAAACTCGGAATCCGCGCCAGTTCGACGACCGAATTGATTTTAGACGCTTGCAAAGTGCCGAAGGAAAACGTCTTAGGCGAGATCGGCAAAGGCTACAAAGTTTCGATTGAAACTCTTAATGAAGGTCGCATCGGAATCGCCGCGCAAATGGTCGGCATCGCGCAAGGCGCATTCGAAGCCGCACTTGCCTACACGAACGAGCGCGAACAATTCGGCAAAAGACTGGACGAATTTCAGGCAATTCAATTTCAATTAGCCGAAATGGCGGTCGAATTAGAAGCCGCACGACTTTTAACCTACAACGCCGCACGTTTGAAAGATGCCGGAAAATCGTTTTTAAAAGAAGCCGCGATTGCCAAACTTTATACTTCGCGTGTCGCCGAAAAGATTTCCTCAAAAGCGATTGAATTATTCGGCGGTTACGGTTATGTCAAAGATTACCCGGTCGAAAAATTCTGGCGCGATTCAAAAATCGGCTCGATCTACGAAGGCACATCGAATATGCAGCTTCAAACGATTGCCAAATTGATTACGAGCGGAAAGTGATAGCCTAATTATTACAAGTTAGCAGATATAAAATGCGGAATTTTATTGAAAATTCCGCGTTTTTTTGTGTTATTATTTCAAACATGAAAAAGCTAATTCTCATATTCTTGTTTCTCAATTTTGCAGTTGCTATTTGTAATGGACAAATTTCAAATAAGAAAACCGACTTAACCAAAGCCGATCGCACCAGATGGTTTAATACACTTAAATGGTATGAAGAAGATTATTTGCTTGATAGGGCTGAACTGTTTGAAAATGCAGGTTTTACTTTTTACAAGTTGGATAAATCAACATATTTTGTTCAGATTATTGGAAGCACGGCAGCCTATCAAAGACAATACATTTATGCGATTTTGGATGAGAGTAACTTAAATAAACCTAAAGTTAAATTGCTAAAATTTACTGAATATTATTTTGATGAAAATAACATAATTCAGAAAGAATCAAGTATTTATGTGACTGGAATTTCAACCTTCGATATAAAAGAGAAAACCCTTGAAGTATTTTACAAAGGTGCTGGCACGGGTTATTGCGGTTCGCTTACAACATACAAAATCGAAAATAAACAGGTGAAAACAATTAAAGCTAAACTTAGAAATTGTGATGAAAGCGCAACAAATGTTCCTCCTCCTGAAAAATGGAACAAGATTAAACTTTTCTGATTAGTAGAAATTATGAAAACTTACATAATCGAAATTTTAGAGCCGAAAGCAGAAAAATTGCTTGATGATTTAGCAAGTTTGAATTTAATCAAGGTTCAAAAAACTGAAAAACCGAAAAGAAAAGAACGAAAATTCGGAAGTATGAAGGGTTTGGTTAAATACATTGCGGATGATTTTAATAAAACTCCCGAAGATTTTTCTG
>CAYUGW010000629.1:0-2827 GCA_964444245.1 uncultured Blastocatellaceae bacterium
ATATCGCAGAGCAAAACGTCGAAATCCTGCCGCTCGAGCTTTTCCCAAGCCTCTTCGCCGTCCGAAGCCGTTTCAACATCGTGTCCCTGCCGGCTCATTTCCTTCTGCACGACAAGCCGTAAATTGTTTTCATCGTCAACTACTAAAAGTTTTGCCATAATGTTTTAAAAGTCTATTGAGTCTGTCGAGTCTATCGAGTCTATTAAGTCTATTGAGTCAAACGACTCGACAGACTCTTGAAACTCGACAGACTCGATAGACTTCAAAGGTAGATAAATCGAGAAGGTCGTTCCGGCATTTAAGGTCGAACGGACGGCGAGTTTTCCGCCGTGTTCGGTGATGATGCCGTAGCAAACAGCCAAGCCAAGCCCCGTGCCTTTGCCGATTTCTTTGGTGGTGAAAAAAGGTTCGAAGATTTTTGATAAATCTTCCGAAGCGATACCGACACCCGTATCCTGAACTTCGATAATAATGCGGCTTTCTTCCGCAATAACGCGAAAAGTCAAAGTTCCGCCCGCTGGCATCGCATCAATCGCATTAGTCGAAAGTGCGATAATCGCTTGCTGAATCTGACCTTCATCGGCATTGACCAGCGGGATATTTTCGGCGAGATCGAATTCGATGTTGATATTTTCGCCGCGTTTCTGGTGAACGATCAGTTTTGCCGAAGATTTTACGACGAGCGAAACATCTATCGGAAAACGGTTTCCGGTGCGCATCCGGCTGAAATCGAGTAATCCGTTGGTGATCGATTTACAGCGAAACGCCTCGCTGCGAATCAATCCGAGATATTCGCGCAAATCATCAACCTCTTCCGATTCGCCGAAAACGCCTTCCGTAACTCTCGATTCGAGCGATTCGGCACAGGCGGAAATCGTCGCCAGAGGATTATTAATTTCGTGTACGACTCCGGCGGCGAGTCTGCCGATGGCGGCGAGTTTTTCGGCACGCCCGACGGCGTGAATCGCTTCGACGCGCATCGTCACGTCTTCGCCGACCGTAATTATGTGCGTAACTTCGCCGGTTTCGTCGCGCATCGGAATTTTGCTGACAATCCAATGTTTCGTTACGCCGTTGCGGTCGGTCGTGCGCTGTTCGATGCGCTCGATTCTGCCGGTTCTAAAGGCGCGTTCAAATTCCTGTTTCAATTTGCTTTGCGGATATTTCGACAAAACTTCAAAAACGTTGCGCCCGATTACCGAATCCCGCGGCAAGCCCTGAATGCCGATTTCCCGGTGCCGATTCCACGTCACGATGTTGTAATCGCGGTCAATTACATAGAGCGAAACAGGCAGCGCGTCAACGATAACTTCGGTAAATTTGCGATGTTCTTCCTTTGCCTGATTGATCGAACTGTTGATTGTCGCTTCGTAATGCGCCGAGAGATTTATGCTCATCGCCGTCATTTGCGTCGCCGCATCGATCAAACGCTGAGTCGATTCGGTGCAATCGGCTCGTTTTTCAAAACCGACAATAATCGCGCCTTTGACTTCCCCGTTAATATGCAGCGGCGAAACATATTCAAAGCCTTGATTTTCCTTGCAAAGTAGAAATTCCTCACGGTTTTCCGCCCAAATCGAAATTTGCGGCGGCATAAAATTGAGCCATTTCTTGAATTTGATTTTTTCCAAAAAATCCGTTTCCGCACCGGTTGAATCTGCGGAAAATGCCGAGCTGATCAAGCCGATCTGTCCGAGTTCGACGACGACCGCGCAAATCAGCGCGTCTGTTTCCGCACGAATGGCTTCCGCCACGCGGGAAGCGACTTTTTTCGGGTGAACCGTGAAAAGCAAACTTCGTCCGAGTTCGGTGATAAACTTTAGTTCGCGTGAAGAATCTGAACCTTTTCCGCCGGGAGAATATAGTTCAGCTCCGCTTTTTATCCGTTTTGGAGACAACATTTTGGCTTAATTTATCCGAGACGACAAACTTTTTTATTTGTTTGACATCAAAAAGAGGCTGGTTTGTTTTAGGAGTTGAGAAATAAAAACGCCCACATCAATTAAAAAACTTTTTTAACATTTTGTCAACGGTTTTAACGCTTATTTAATAATTATATTTGACAGTTTCAGGGCTTCAAACAAATAATCAGAAATATTGTTTATGAAAAGAAAGTTTTCAAATTCGCATAAAATTTTTGTCTGCCTCGTTTTTTTAGTTTTAAGCATTTTTGCGGCGACGGCTGAATCAAACGCGCAAACCGTTGTGGATAAAACGGTTGCAACGGTCAGCGACGGCGTGAGAACCGAACTTATCACATATTCCGATCTGCTCTGGCAGCTTGCTTTGCGTCCCGGAATTGCGCTCACGCCGCCGAGTTCGGAAAACTTAAATATTGCCTTGCAGCTTATTATCAATCAACGATTAATCGCGCTTGAAGCCGAAAGACTGCCGCGCGCCGCGCCGACCGAAGAGGAAGTAAAAGCGGAGATCGAAAGAGTTTTGGCACTTTTCCCTTCGACCGCCGAGTTTGAAAACCGCTTGCGAATCGTCGGATTCGATTCCGTCAGAGACGAGAATTTCCAGCAAATTATGGAACAGCGCGTGGCGATTGAAAAATATATAGATTTTCGCTTTCGCTCTTTTGCCGTCATCACGCCCGATGATGAAGAAAGGTATTACCGCGACACTTTCGTTACCGACTTTCGCCGCCGAAATCCCGGTCTTTTGATGCCTCAAATTGACGAAGTCCGCGAACAAATAAGAAATATTCTGGTCGAAGAAAAAGTCGCCGATGAAATCGGAACATTTCTCGACGATGCCAAGGAACGTGTGGAAATTATTATTTTAAGCGAAGTTTGAAGATAAAAACCGAACAAAGAAATAA
>CAYUGW010000630.1:0-1597 GCA_964444245.1 uncultured Blastocatellaceae bacterium
TGACCGATATTCCCCAACACTCGGAAAAACCTTCGATGTCAGGCATCTGATCTTTTATTCCGCTGGCAAAGATCAATTTCCGAGTCTGAAATTTCCCGCCCGTTTGTGTGGCAATCACAAAACCGTTTTCTGTTTTCTGTCCGCTAACCGCAAGACCTTGCAGAAATTTCACGGTCTTGTAATTCAAGACCTGAGCTTTGGCATTTTCGGCAATAACGCTCGGTTTTTCGCCGTCCTGAGTAATAAAATTATGCGAATGAGGTGTTTGCCTGTTGCACGGCAAACAGCTGTCAATGACCAGCACATTTCGCAATGCCCGTCCCAATGCCATCGCGGCGGAAAGTCCCGCGTAGCTTCCGCCGATGATGATTACGTCAAAATTTCTGCTGTCTGTCATTTAATGATTAGAATTTTTTTCCCGGCAGATTCGGTTTTCGCCAAATTTCAATCACGCATATTTTCGAGATAGATTTTTTCCAGATCCGTATGACCGATCTCGTCGGTCGTCATTTCGGTCTTCAAGCGCCCGCGTTTCATAATGCCGATGCGCGTTCCCGATTCTTTGGCTCTGAAAAGGTCGTGCGTCGCCATCAGGACGGCGCAGCCTTCGCCGGCAAACCTGATCAAAAGCTCCGAAAATTCGTTCGATGCTTTCGGATCGAGTCCGCTCGTCGGTTCATCGAGCAATAACACTTTGGCGCGTTTGGCGGTCGCGATGGCAATCCCGACTTTTTGGCGCATTCCCTTCGAATAACCTGAAACTCTCTTCTCGATCGCGTCCGATTGCAGTCCGGCATCTGTCAGAAAATTACGGAGTTCGTCCTTTGAATAATCTTTTTGTCCGGCAAGCGTCGAGAAATAAGCGAGATTTTCGAGTCCCGACAGATTTTTATAGAGATTGACCTGTTCTGGAATATAGGCTAAAAACTTTTTAGTTTCGAGCGGTTCGCGCACCACATCCAAACCGTTGATCAGAGCCTGACCGGCGGAAGGCGCCACAAAGTTCAAAAACAGGTTGATGGTCGTCGTTTTGCCCGCGCCGTTAGCTCCGAGCAGACAGTAGATTTCGCCTGCTTCGATGTTTAGATTAAGCGCATCTAGCGCGGTATTTCCGTTATAATTCTTGGTTAAATCAATAGCCTTTAGCATAATTTTCTGTTTATCAATCCGCAGCGATGCTGCCGCTCCCATCATTGAAACTTTACTGCTTTAAAATTTGTCTCAAAACTTTACCCAGAAAATTTCAGCTTCGGGTAAATCGCAAAAATCCGTAACTTAATTTTAGCAGATGGCTTTTAATTTGAAACAAACTGTGATTTTTCGCGGTTGACTGAAAACTCAAAGATTTTATCTTCTGGATGTTTATCAATCTCTGGTGTTAAAGCTCTTTACCGACCGTTATTTTCGTTCATTTGTTTTTATTTACCTATGAACAAACATTTATTTCCATTCATTAAATTTTGATATATGCGCCCCGGTTTTATCCGCTAAAATTGTCATTTTATAAAGTCATTCAGCGCATTTTAGGCTGTATCTCCCGTCAAAATAATGATTAATAATTACCGCTATCGAAAGGTCATCTGTTTGTGCCTTATCT
>CAYUGW010000630.1:1607-2814 GCA_964444245.1 uncultured Blastocatellaceae bacterium
TTTGTTTTTATTCAAATTTGTCAGGCGCAGGAATTAATCGATCAAACCGGAAAATCCGGCATTACGATCGTTCGCACCGATACGCCCCCAAAAATTGACGGAATTATCGAACCCGATGAATGGGCTAACGCTGCTAAAGTTGAACTGACTCATCAGTTTCAGCCTCAGCAAAATTCCGCAGCGACCGAAAAAACTATCGCTTATCTGCAATACGACAAGGAATTTCTATACGTTGCTTTTCATGCTTTTGACAGCGATCCGTCAGCCATCCGCGCTCCGGTTTCCAAACGCGATTCGATCGCGCTCGACGATTATGTCTCGATCTGGCTCGATACCTTCGACGACCGCCGCCGCACATATGTTATGCGTTTTAATCCGCTCGGCATTCAGGAAGACGGGATCTTTACCGATAGCGAATCGGATAATTTAACGTGGGACGGAATTTTTGAATCGAAAGGAACCGTTACCGGCGACGGTTATATTGTTGAAGTGGCGATTCCCTTCAAAACACTGCGTTTTCAGATCAACAGCGAAAAAAAATGGGGACTTCATCTTTTTCGCAAGATCGCCCGCAAGAACGAGAGAAATTCGTGGATGCCGATTTCGCCCGATAAACAAAATCTTTTGATTCAGATGGGCAATTTATCGGGGCTAGATGATATTTTTGCGGGGCGAACCCTGGATATTATCCCGACCCTGACTTTTTCAAATACCGGAAATAGAGAAGAAGATTCGTCCATTCCTTTCGGAGCAAGATTAAACACGGTTAACAAAATAGATCCGGGCGTAACGGCAACTTATACTTTAACGCCGAACCTGACGCTTTCGGCAACGATCAATCCCGATTTTTCGCAGGTCGAAGCGGACGTTCCGCAAGTTGATGTCAATCAGAGATTTCCGCTCTTTTTTCCCGAACGCCGTCCGTTTTTCCTCGAAGGCGCGGAAATCTTTCGCGGGGCATTCGGTGCCGCGCCGCGTATTGTTGATACGCGCCAGATCGTCGAACCCGATTGGGGAATAAAACTGACGGGCAAGATCGGGAAAAACACAATCGGCGTACTTTCGGCTTCGGACATTGCTCCCGGCTTGCGCATTGATCCGACCGATGAGAATTTCGGCAAAAACGCGCAGTTTAATATTTTCCGCTACAGCCGCGATATTCTAAAACAATCGAGCATCGGTTTTATTTACACCAACCGCCGATTCG
>CAYUGW010000631.1:0-2812 GCA_964444245.1 uncultured Blastocatellaceae bacterium
CGGCTTCATCGAAACTTCCGCGGGTTGTCAAGGCGCGTCCGAGCAAGTAGAGCGCAGTCGGATGTTTCGGGTCTTCGCGCAGAGCGCGGCGCAGAAGCTGTTCGGATTCCTGATATTTTTGCTGCGACTGCATCACATCGGCGACCAGAATCATCGTCGGAACGTCAACCGCATACTGAATCGAATTGACATACGCCATTGAAGATTCCGCCGTTAAACCTTTTTTTCGTAAAAGTCTGCCGAGATGAGCAAAGGCGAGCGCAAACGTCGGATCGAGTTTTACCGCCTTTTCATAATGCTTTTGCGTTTCTTCGGAAACATTCCCTTGAAGTTCGAGCGAAACGCCGAGTTGATCGTGAGCGATGGCGTTTTCGGGATCGAGTTCGATTGCGCGGCGCGATAATTTTTCCGCCTCATTGTATCTTTCGAGCAGACTCGTTCCGGCAATCGGTTGGGTTAAAACAAAACTCAGAGCGATATAAGCGTCGGGGTTGTCCGGCTCGAGCCGAATTGCCGCCCGGTATGCCTTTTCGGCTTCTTCCCAACGACCTTGATCGCTGTAGATATTTCCGAGTCCGTAAATTGCGCGCGAATCGTCCGTCTTCAAACTCTGTGCGCGAAGATATGAATCTTCCGCTTCTGTATAATTTCTTTCGTTTCGAAAATTGTTGCCTTCTTCAATTGATTTTTCAAAAAATTCGTTAAAATCTCCCGAAGTCTTATCGCCGACGTTTATTATAATTTGGTTTGCAGGTTTTATATCAATAATTTTTTCAGGCGTTTTTTGTACGGTTTCGGCGGTTGTTTTATTTAGGTTAGATTCTTTTTTCGGCAAAGTTGTTTTTCGTGCGTTTTTTGAACGCGTAGTTCTCTTTCGGGGCGGAGTTTTCCTCTTGACGGAAGTTTTTTTACCGGACTTTTTTAATACCTCGGTACTACTGCCCAAATCTTGCCCGTTTATAAATGACGGCAATAAAAACAGAGCAATTAAAACCAAACCGAATTTGTATTTTCCTGACAATCCAAACATAAAAACTCCTGTTTATCTCAATTATTTAGTGCGAACCAGACGAAATCCCAAGACTTTATTGGCTTCGTTTTCTTCAATGAACTCCCGATATGTCGAACTTACCGCCGTATCGCCTGTTACAGAGGAAATCGCGCCGCCGCCGCGGATGGCAAAATATCCTTTGGTTTTTACCTCAATTCCTTTACTTCCGGGGTACAATGTCGGTTCGGAACTTGTCCATTCCCAAACATTACCGATTAAATCCTGTACGCCCCATTGATTCGCGCCTCTTTTAGAACCGACCGCCAGTTGATTTCCGTTTGGTCGTTCGACAACCGCCATATCATCTTCCCATTTATCGCCCCACGGGAAAAGATTATTTTTACCGCCGTTTCGTGCTGCATATTCCCATTCTGCTTCGGTCGGAAGCCGATATTCAACCCAATCCTTTTTTGAACGCCATTGGGCAAAAGCCAGCGCATCTTTGTGCGACACAAATATTACGGGATAATTTTCCTGTCCGACAGGCGGTTTTTTATTCACAAAATGCGCCGGGGTAATATGTCCTGTTTCGGTTATAAATTGGAAATACTCGGCATTTGTGACTTCCGTTTTATCCATATAAAAGGATTTTACCGTAACTTCGTGTTCGGGTTTTTCATTTTCCCGCCCGTTTTTATTGCCCATTTTGAAAGTTCCGCCCGGAATTTCAACAAATTCCGGTTTTATTTCTTTTGGCGGAGTCGGCGTAACTTCGCTGATCGGTGTCGGCGTTGGCGTTTCATCCGGACCGATCCAACCCGCCATATATGCACCGCCCGCTCCAATTATAGCAAGAGCTAATAACCCGAAAATTCCAATAACTCCCAAAATTAACGGCGAAAAAGCGGATTGTTGCGGCGGCAACGAATTGCCGTAAACGCTCTGACCGCCGGTTTGCCAATGCTGCTGCTGTCCGGTATTTTGTCCAAGATTTTGCTGCTGTCCGGTATCTTGATAACCGCCTTGATTCCCCTGTGTTGCGTTAAAATCTTGTTGCGTTGCATTCGGATTTGATTGCTGAAACGCCGGAATTGTTTGATTCGGCGGTTTTGGAATTGCCAGAGTGTCTTTTTTCAGTTGGGCAACAATTTCCTTTGGACTGTCGTCGAGCGTAAATTCGGTTTCAAAATCGAAAAAACCGTCGTTTCGGACTCTGATATGATGTTTTCCGAGATTTATTTTTTCAAAAACTATCCAACCGTCGGCACCACTTTTTCCGATTAAATTATCATTCAGAAAAACGCTCGATTGCGCCGGAATCGTTAAAACTTGCAGCGAAGTCGTTTTCAAATGAGCGTCCGAGGTCGTTACGGAAACATTAAAAACATCAATGTTTGACGAGCTTTTAACCGCATCGCTCAATTCTTCGATAAATTGTTCGACCGATTGGGTGCGGTTTTTCCGGTCTTTTTCAAGCGCGTGGCGAACGGCTTTTTCGATATGCGGACTTATATCAAGCCCGAGCGAAGCAAAAGTCGGCGGCAGATCCGAAACGTGCTTTTTCATAATTGCCGGAATCGAATTTCCCTTAAACGGCACGTCGCCCGCGAGCATCTGAAAAAACATAATTCCGAGACTGTATATATCCGATGTCGCATCCGGCTCTTCGTCCGCCCATTGTTCCGGTGCCATATAAAACGGCGAACCCATCAAACCGGTCGTCTGCGCCTGAATAAATGAACCGAGCAGTTCGCCCGATTTGATTTTTGCCAAACCGAAATCGAGAATTTTAACGGCTTCCGACATTTTCGGATTGTCCTT
>CAYUGW010000632.1:0-2811 GCA_964444245.1 uncultured Blastocatellaceae bacterium
GGCGGAATGGGAACGGTTTATCGCGCCACGCATCTGAGCCTCGACCGCGTTGTTGCCGTTAAGATCATCAATCCCGAATTTGCCGCCGACCGGGACGTTTCGCAGCGTTTTACACGCGAAGCACGGCTGATGGCGAAGCTGCGGCATCCGAAAGCGGCGATGATCTATGATTCGGGAACTCTGCCCGACGGACGGCTTTTTATCGTGATGGAATACGTCGAAGGCACGACGCTCGCCGATATTCTCGAACGGGAAAAACGGCTTCCATACGCCCGCGCCGTCGAAATTGCGGTCAGCGTCTGCGATATTTTGAGCGAAGCGCATTCGCTCGGAATAGTTCATCGCGATCTGAAACCGGGAAACATTATGCTCAACGGCAGCGATGTTTTCGTGCTGGATTTCGGAATCGCCAAAATGCTCAAAAGCGATAACGCCGAAAGTCTAAGGCTTTCGATGACCGGCAAGGGATTGATTATCGGCACGCCTTTTTATATGTCGCCCGAACAATGTCTCGGCGAAGCGGTTGACGCGCGCAGCGATCTCTACAGTCTCGGCGCGGTTCTCTATGAAATGATCGCCGGTCGTCCGCCGTTTGACGACGAAGTTCTCTCGGCAATTATCATCAAACACGCGATGGTCGAAGCACCGCCGCTCGAAGAATTCAGCGCGGATGTTCCCGCAAACCTCGCGGCGGTCGTTAAACAGCTCCTTCAAAAGAAACCCGCAGACCGTCCGGCAAGTGCCGCCGCGACGCAGGTTTTGCTTGAAGCGAGCATTTCGGGTCAATCCGCACAGACGGCGAATTTCGCCTCGCAAAACAAAATTTCTCAGGAAGCGGTCGCCACTCAAAAAATGAATGCGGCAACAATCCCTGAAATCGCCCGGGATTCAACCGAAATTCCCGCCGAAAAACGAAATAACAGCTTGATTTTTCTGGGAATCGGCGGTGTGTTACTTTTTCTGTTTTCTTTGGCTACGGTCAGTTTAATCGCTTATTTTTCGCTTTTTTCAAACCAACATACAACGGCAAAACACGTCAACACGAACGCAAATACTTATTCAGCAAACAGTTATTCCAATTCCTACACGACCTATCCGACAAATTCGACCGATTACGGGAGCGATCACTCGAATCACGGCAAAATGATGGGCGAGGATTTTGCGGCAAATACAACTATTTCAGACACCAATTCGCAGTCCGCGCCGATTTTAACAACCGAGCAAGCCGACGAAGTTTTGACCTTTATTACAAACACGACCGAACACCGCGCCGACGGCGTGCAGATCATCAAAACGCCGAAGGATACGGCTCTCGTTTGTCTGCACAATGTGATCGAAGCCGGCGCAACGCATATGTTTACGGTCGAGCGACCGAATCTCGAAAGCCCGTGGCAGATCACCGCCAGAGTTTCATTGGACGTGCCGGAATTTCGCAGTCCGACCTGGAAATTCGAACCCGAAGATGTCAACGGCGACGGCTTTGAAGAAGTAATTTTCAGCGCGACCGGAACCGAAAAGCAAGCGCGGAGAGTTTTGATCTACGAGCCGCGCACCAGACAGAGCTACTGGGTTTTGGGCGAAAATCTCGAAGCCGGAGAAAAAGCCCGGATAAAATACTCGGCAAACGCCGAAACCTCAAAAGGCGAAGCATTTAAAAAGGCTCTGGAAAAAACTTTGAGATCAAATTAAATAGTTAAAAATTAAAATACGGACGGTCGGGTTTTTACCGGAAAAATTCAATGAACATCTCGATCAAACAAGCCGCCGAAGACGATTGGAAATTGCTGCGGCAAATTCGTCTGACCGCGCTAAAAACCGATCCGCGCGTTTTCGGTTCGAACTTTGAAAAAGAATCTAAACTGACCGAAACCGATTGGCGGGCGCGGCTGCAAACGGATGATTCCGCCGTTTTTCTTTTGTTTGAAAACGAACTTTTGGTCGGAATGACGGGCGTTTCAGTTTTTCGTGACGACCCGACACAGAAAACAGCAATTTTCTGGGGTTCGTGGCTGGCACCGGAATTTCGCGGCAAAGGCTTGTCGGAAATAATGTATAAAGCCCGTATTAATTGGGCGAAAGCGCATCCGACGATTGAAAAAATAATCGTCGCTCACCGCGCCTCCAATCAAGCTTCAAAGCGCGCCAATCAAAAACACGGCTTCGTTTTCACGCACACCTCAGAAATCGTCTGGGCTGACGGCGCGGCGGAAGACGTGGTTTCCTACGAGCTTAAACTGGAAAAGTAAGAAAGATTCTGTGCGATCTATTATTAATCAGTGTAGGGAACGGTAGTGAGCCTGTTTTGATTAAAATCAAGCTGATTGAACACAATCCTACTCACTAGAAAGTTTCGCTCGTGCTGATTTTTCATTTTCGGATTTCAGTCGGTGAAACCGACGTTATATTTGTAGCCCACAGCGCAAGCTGTCGGGAAAGCGATGTGAAAAACATTGAGCCATTGAAAATGGCGGCATAAATCGTATGTCGCTATCAACAAATTCTTAACCACAGTTTGCACCATTAGAAGCCAGACAAATGAAATAAAGTTTATGCTCTATGGTCGCCAACGGCGACAAACATTATAGCCTGACGAGTATCGCCAGATGTGCGACAAAAACGAATCCGTCGCTGGAGGCGACGAACTATCATTCAAAATCGGTTGTTCGTCGCCTTCAGCGACGGATTAAATGAATTTCAACAACCTATGGTTTCGGCGAAACGCCTGCACCATAGGCTATAATGTTTGTCGCCGTTGGCGACTGTTTGAATTATTCGATTAGAGTCAATAAATATCGGTATTAGAAGCTTGTG
>CAYUGW010000633.1:0-2810 GCA_964444245.1 uncultured Blastocatellaceae bacterium
CAAGTTTTTATTTTACACTAAAAGCGATTTCAATTATCCTCAATTTTCGGCTGAAGATTATGGCAACATTTCGTATTCCAATTTTGATCTGGCAGGATTTTGGCGGCTCATTTACGGCGCAGGCGATAACGGGCGACAGCGAATACTTTCCTCCGGCGGCGTTTAATACGAAAAAAGACCGCGCGATTTCAGAAGTCAAGGAATATCTGCAATGGCTCTATGAAGAAGAATACTGGCGCGACGCTCCCGATTTTGCGGAGGCGAAACTGCTGGAATTCCGCGTCGAACTGCGTCCTGAATTCGAGATCAAACCGGACGAAGATCAAGCAAACCAAAAACGCAAACGCCCGCCGAAAAAGCGTACTTTTACGGCGGAAGAGATCGTTTCGCTGCGCGTCGCGTGCGTTTACTGGAAAACCGAAAGCGGCGATTTTTACGCCTCTTTGCCGCTTTTCGATATTGAATTTACTTTTAATAATGAACGCGAATTGAAAAATCTCGTCCAGTTGAAAATTCAGGAAGACCTTCGCGGGAAAACGCCGCTCGCTCTGTCGAAATTTCTGCCGCCGAAGGAATTTTTTCTCGAAGCACTCACTTTTCAATCTCGCCGGAAAATCAAAAGCGAGGAGACTTTCAAGGAAATTCCGAATCTCGAAAAGGTTGCCGAACCGCTCGGCGCAAAGTATTTAAATACAAGAATTTCAAAGGCTTACGAACGCGAAACGGAAGTTTCCGATCTAATCACACGCCTCTCGAAAGAAAAAGCGAGCGTGATAATCTTAGGCGAAAACGGCATCGGAAAAACAACTGTTCTGACCGAAGCGGTTAGACTAATCGAAAGAAGTTTAGCATTCAAAACGGTAGAAACGGAAGATTTTGAAGGAAAAAATCCGAACAATCGTTTCTGGCAGACCAACGGCGGACGATTGATTGCCGGAATGATGTATCTCGGGCAATGGGAAGAGCGTCTGGAAAATGTAATTTATGAACTTTCCGATATCGAAGGCGTTTTGTGTGCGGAAAATCTGCTTGATTTAGTTCGCTACGGCGGACGCGAAGCCGGCAAAAGTCTGGCAGCATTTCTCATTCCGTATCTCGAACGCGGCGAGCTTCGCCTGATTTGCGAAGCCACGCCCGCCGAACTCGACGCTTGCCGCCGCGTTTTGCCGGCATTTGCGGCGCAGTTTCAAATCGTCCGCCTGCCCGAATTTTCGTCCGACAAAGCCTTAAACGTGTTGACGCGAATCGCCGAAATCAGCGCGCAAAATATGCAAATCGAATATTCGGCAAACGCGATAAATCTGATTTACAGACTTTTTTCGCGCTTTATGCCGTACCAAAAATTCCCCGGCAAAACCGTCCGGTTTTTGACCGAAACTTTTGAAAAAGCCAAACAAAACCGCCAAAAGGAAATTGCCGCCGAAAATATAATCGAAAATTTTATTAAACTGACCGGTTTGCCCGAACTTTTCTTGCGCGACGAAATAACCTTGAATTTTGAAGATGTCGTTAATGAATTCAAACGCCAAGTGATCGGACAAAATGAAGCGTGTGAACAGGTTGCCAGCCTTGTAACGACATTTAAAGCCGGGTTAAATGACAGTGAACGTCCGCACGGCGTTCTTCTTTTTGCGGGTCCGACCGGAGTCGGGAAAACGGAACTCGCAAAAGTTCTTTCGCGTTTCTTTTTTGGCGAAACCGAGATGCGCAAAGACAAGATCGTGCGCGTGGATATGAGCGAATATTCCGCTTCGGGCGCGGCGGCGCGGCTTTTGACAAAATCGGACGGCGAACCTTCGGATCTGATTCAAAAAGTTCGGGAAAATCCTTTCAGCGTGGTGCTTTTCGATGAGGTCGAAAAAGCGGACGCGCAGGTTTTTGACGTTCTTTTGGGTTTGTTCGATGAAGGAAGACTTACAGATCGTTTCGGACGCGTGACAAATTTTACGTCGAGCGTCGTAATTATGACTTCAAATTTAGGCGCAGAGCGTTTTTCAAAAGGCGAATTCGGTTTTACGGAAAGCGAAAATATTTCAAATCTCAAAGAAATCCGCGCATTTTTCCGCCCCGAATTTTTCAACCGGATTGATGCGGTCATACAATTTAAACCGCTCGAAAAAAACGCGCTTTATGAGATTACCGAAAAAGAGATCAAAGCCATCACAAAACGCGAAGGTCTTTTGGAAAAGAATATCGAACTCGTTTGTTCAAAGGAAGTTATCGCATTTTTAGCCGAAAAGGGTTTTGATAAACGCTACGGCGCAAGACCGCTTCAACGCACAATCGAAACTCTTCTGACCGCGCCGCTGGCAGAATTTTTACTGAAAAATCCGACGATCAAAGATTGTCGGATTTCGGTGAATTTGGAGATCGATTCCTTTAAATTTTCTTTTATATAGAGAAATTATTTGAATTTGTTTTTTGAAGAACTTGATTAGTTAAATATAAAAGCTTATTAAAATAGTTTTTTGCTTCCTCATTGACATATTTAACTACAATTTCCAGTTCCTTTTGACAATTTTCTAAAATCTTTATCCGGTTTTTATCTAAAGTTTTTTCAACTATGAAAGTATCAATACAACCTGCCGTAAAGGTGTCTAATGAGTACAAATCAATTCCTTTGATTTTCTCTTCAGCTAAACCAGATGGAAACGGAAGCTCGTAAAACTCATGCCACAGATTTTCAACTTCTCTAAAACTATCCATATCTTTTTAACGCAAATAATCTTCCCATTTCGTCGCCGTACTGATTTTGTAAATCAAACTCTTTCGTGCAGAGCAACCGCTAAATCTGCCGGAATGACGAGCGG
>CAYUGW010000634.1:0-2801 GCA_964444245.1 uncultured Blastocatellaceae bacterium
TGATCTTCGAAGAATTCGTCTTCTTTTTCACCAAGCGCGGAAAGCGGAAGCCAGAAGGCTTTTTTTGCATCGTCGCCGCCTTTGACGCGCGGCAGACCGTCTTTCAGGCTCGGTTCCAGTTCGATAAAATATGCGAAAGTTACGGTTCGCCCGCGGTTTGAGCGTTCCGGATAATCGAAGGCTTTTTGATCTTTGATGCTTCCGCGCAAGACCGCCGCCGGCACCTTGATCTGCGTTTCTTCTTTTAATTCACGAATCGCCGAATCTTCCAGTGTCGCGTCGGGCGCGAGAAAACCGCCGGGAAGCGCGAGAAGACCTTTTCCGGGCTGAAAGCCGCGGCGAATTACCAAAACATGTCCGCTCTGCACGACGACCGCGTCCGTTGTAATAAAAACGGGTTTATACGGCACGCCGACAAAGCGCGTGTCTTCTTTATACTTCGCCAGATATTCGAATTCGCTCTTTAAATGCGGAAAAAATTCCGTCGCTTGAAAAGCATTTAAATAATTGGCGACCGTTTCGGGAACGAGATTTTTCCAAGCATCGTCGCCGCTAAAATATTTTTCGCGAATCGCGGTCGAATTTATTTTTAAGCTTTGTTTGTCCGCCGGATAAAATTCCTCGAAATTCCACTGCGGAAAAAGATTCAGATAATACGAACTTTTGTCTTTGAAAAAGCCGATAATGGCGATGCGTTCGTTTTCCTTTTCGTCGTCTTCGGCGATTTGACCTACCGTATTTTGAACTTCCGCCGTCCAGACATGATCGTTATACGGATAATCTCTGACAGCGCGAAAAATTAATCTCGCGTTGTCTTTCGGAAAACAGGCGCGAATTATTTCTTCGCGCATCGCGGGCGTAAAAGGATTTTTAATATCGGGCGCACTTCGCGCCGAGCCGAGTATGACGACGACTTTTTCCGCTAACGTTAATGCGTGGTTGATTAAATTTTGATGTGCTAAATGGAAGGGCTGAAACCGTCCGATGACGATTCCGTAATCATATTTCTTATTCATCTGTTCTAACACTCTCCGTGTTCTAAATTTTCATTGTTCTTTCCGAACAACTACTGTTTCAACATAAATTATAACGAAATTTTTTGCAAACAGGTTCGCTCCTTTTTCATCTTCTTAAGGTATAAAATGTTATACTCCTTAATCGTAAATGAGCAAAAAAGATGTTTTTATCATTTACGATTCGGTTGTTTGCTTCCCCTTTAGAGCTAAACAAAATTGTTTCATTTGCAGATATTCGCAAGGAAAAAACCTCAAAGTTTTGAGGCGCGGAAGTCAAATAATCTAAAAAAAATATTCATAGAAATCAATGAAATCAGTAATTGGAAGACGAATTCCACAAATACTTTTTGTCATCGCTATACTTTTGTTTATAGTCTTTGCCGTTTTAAATATTCGCAGTATCGGTTCTTTATCGGAAGCTCTGACTTGGGATAAACAGACGCAGCAGGTTCTGCTTCAGCTCGAAGAAACATTAATTACAAAAATAAATGCCGAAACGAGTGTTCGCGGCTTTATTATTACGGGTGACGAGTCTATTTTAGCACCCTATAATGAAGCGCGGCAGAATGTAAAAGATCGTCTGACAAAACTGCGCGAATTGACTGCCGGCAATCAAAACCAGGCGGAAAGAGTCGTGAATCTGGAAAAAATGCTGGACGAAAGATTCGCTTTTTTCAATCAGATTGTCGAAGCGCGCAAAACTCGAAGTATTGATGAAATAAGACCTCTGTTCAACGACCCGCGCGGCAGAGTTTTATCGGAAAATATACGACGTTCCATCAAACAGTTGAAGGACGAAGAAACCGCCTTGCTCAATGAGCGCGAAAGAGAATTAAATGAAAGCGTAAGTTATAGCAGAACAATAGCTTATATCGCCGGATTCGCCGGATTTTTCTTTCTCGGATTTGCCGCGCTCGTTAATATTCGGGAAGGAAATAAACGCGTCAAAGCCGAAGACGATCTGCGGCTTGCCAATAAAGATTTGGAAAAGCGCGTTGAAGAAAGAACGCAGCAATTACAACTGAAAAACGAAGAACTCGAAGATCAGATCCGCCGGCGCGAAGAATCCGAACAATACCGCCGCATCGCGCTCGAAGCCGGAAGTCTGGGAACGTGGATTTTCGATCCCGTCAATGATAAAGCCGAAATAGACGAGCGCGGTTTGTCGCTTTTCGGTTTTACGGAAAATGATTTTGACGGTTCGGGCAAGAATATTTTCAGCCGGATTTACAAGGAAGATTTCCCGACCGTTCAGGAATTATTTCAAAAATCGCTCGCCGAAAAATCGAATTTCAATGCCGAATTTCGCGTCCTGATGCCGGACGGCGCGATTCGCTGGAATAACTGCACCGGGCAGGCGCAGGTTGATGAAAGCGGCACGATTACGCGAATAATCGGAAATTGCCGCGATATTACCGACGGCAAGGAAAGCGAATTTGCTCTGCGCCGCAGCGAAAAACAGGTCAGAAACGTCATTGACAATCTGTTTGCTTTTGTCGGAGTGCTGTCGCCGGACGGCGTTTTAGTCGAAGCCAATCGAACCGCGCTGAATGCCGCTTCGCTTAATTCCGAAGATGTGATCGGCAAGGATTTTGCCGAAACTTACTGGTGGTCATATTCGGAAGACGTTCAAAATCAGCTTCGCGAATCAATCGAAAAAGCCGCCGCCGGAGAAAGTGTCAGATATGACGCAAATGTCAGAATCGGCGAAAACAAATTCATCCCGATTGATTTTATGCTCGCCCCGCTCTATGACGAAGACGGACAGATTACGCATCTGATTCC
>CAYUGW010000635.1:0-2793 GCA_964444245.1 uncultured Blastocatellaceae bacterium
TCCAAAACCTTTACATTCGCCGAAAGATTCCGCCTCGAACCGATTCTCGAAGTTTTCAACGTCTTTAACACGACAAATATTTTAGGCGTTTCAAACACGAATTATTCCGGCTTCGGCAATGTTCTCGGAACACCGAATTTCGGACAGCCCTTAACGACCGCCGGCGGAGTTTTCGGCTCCGGCGGACCGCGTGCTTTTCAACTTGCGGGAAGATTTACATTTTAATTTAAAATGAAGGGAATAATTTTTTTATCCACAGATTCACACAGATTCACACAGATGAAAACGGATTATTTGAAAATCTAAAACATCTGTGTTTATCTGTGAATAATTAGAAGCTTTCTAAAAAAAAATATATATGGTTAAGAAAGCGGTCTTTGACCGCGTTTCACCGTTATTTTACAAGGGAAACGCGGTCAAAGACCGCTTGTTTAACTTACGGGTTAGTATTTTTAAGATAACTACTTTATTTTTTCCGCTAATGATTTTATGAATCTGAAAAGACAATTCGGTTTATGGACAGCCGTTGCTTTGATCGTCGGGCAAGTTATTGCCGTCGGGATTTTTCTGACTCCGGCGGGAATGGCGAAATCGGTCGGCTCACCGTTTTGGCTGTTTGCGATCTGGATTTTGATGGGCGCGTTTGCCCTGAGCGGTGCGCTTTGTTACGGCGAATTGGCTTCAAGATTTCCCGAAGCGGGCGGAAGTTATGTTTATCTGCGCGAAGCGTTCGGCAAATTGCCCGCGTTTCTTTACGGCTGGATGGTTCTGCTCGTTCTCGATCCGGGATTAACGGCGGTTTTCGGAGTCGGTCTGGCAAGTTATGCCGGATATTTAATGCCGCTCTCGCCTTTTGAACAAAAGTTACTGGCGATTTCGGTGGTTTTAATTGTCGGTTTAATAAATATCTTCGGCGCACGGATCAGCTCGCAGTTTTTAAAAGTTTTAACTGTTTTAAAGATCGGAACTCTGCTTTTTATAATTCTTTACGGTTTCCTGGGCGGTTTCGGCGATTGGAATAATTTCACGCCGTTTTTTGCAATTCCCGAAAACACATTCGGCGCGTTTGCCGGCGGAATTGTCGGCGCATTTTTCGCGTTTGCGGGTTGGTGGGAAGTAACGCGAATGTCTGGCGAGGTTGAAAATCCGCAGAAAAATTTGCCGAAGGCTCTGGCAATCGGCGTTATTGCAATCACGATAATTTATATCTTAACGAGCGCGGTTTTCTTTTATCTCGTTCCGGTTGCTGAAGTTACGAACAAGGAAACATTTGCCGCGCAAGCCGGCGAAGCACTTTTCGGCAGAACGGGCGGAATAATTTTTGCCGTCATCGTGATAATTTCCGTTCTCGGAACTCTGGTTGCATATTTAATGGCTGCGCCGCGCGTTTATTTTGCGATGGCGCGGGACGGTTTGTTTTTTAAATCTTTCGGGGAACCGCACAAAAAATTCAACACGCCGCACCGCGCGATTTTAATTCAGATGTTTTTCGCGTTTTTATTAATTTTAGCCGGAACTTTTGAAACGATTATTTCTTATTTTTTCTTTATCGTCGTGTTTTTTATCGCTTTGACAATTGTCGGACTTTTCAAAATTCACAAAAGGGAATTCGACGGCTATAAAACCTTTTTATTTCCATTTACGCCCGTTTTCTTTTTGCTGATTACCGCGCTCGTTTTGCTGATGATCGCGATGCAAAACCCGTTTCAGAGCTTTTTAGGTGTCGCGGTTGTTTTGCTCGGTATTCCCGTTTATTATTTATTATTCAACAAAAATCAAAAATCAAAAATCAAAAATCTAAAATCAAACTATGGCTTGGATAAAAACGATAAAATTTGAAGACGCGGATGAAAAACTGCAAAAGGTTTTGATGGAAACGCGGATGAATTACCCGCAGGAATACGCGACTCCGGTTGATAGCGCGAGTTCGATCAATGAATCGATCGTTGATTCGCACACGCTGATTCCGGACGCGCTTTTTCACGCTTTTTCGACCTTCAGCGCGTTAATGTCGCCCGATTTGCCGCTCGAAAGACGGCAACACGAGATGATCGCGACGATGGTTTCAAAGACGAACGACTGCTTTTACTGACTGGAATCTCACGCAGAGTTTCTGCGTCGCGTGACTTTGGAAGACGATTTAATTACAAAGCTGAAAACCGATTACGAAAACGCACCGATTTCGGAAGCCGAGCGCGTGATGTGCGATTATGTTATTCAATTAACGAAGGATGCCGTAAAAATTCATCCAGGGCATCACGAAAAACTGCGCGAAGTCGGTTTTGACGATCAGGCGATTTTGCAGATTACCTTGATTGCTTCGTGGTTTAATTACATCAACCGCGTCGCCGATGCCCTCGGAATCGGGCGCGAAACGCTCGATTTAGATGTAAAAACATAATTTTGATCTTACAAAAGTTAATATCTGATTTATCTGATTTAATTGTGACTGTCAGGTTATATAAATTAGAAGGATTGAATAACTCTCAAAATGGGAATAGTATATTTTCATATTTTCTAATTGAACAATGCCCATTTTCTAAAAAACTTTTTCATATTCTACCCCAAACGATTCAAACGTTTAAAAAGTCCTGAATACGGCTGATTAGAAGTTTATTCCAATCAGCCGTGAATGTCAGAACAAGTCATGAATTGTAAAATTCATTTCTCTTTTTGTTATACGCTGAAAACGTAATATTGAGATTAAAATGGATCGTGAATCCACCACTGTCCATTTGACAAACTGAATGGGAAATATGGGAATTCACCTTGAAACGGTCGGTAAGCTACCGG
>CAYUGW010000636.1:0-2045 GCA_964444245.1 uncultured Blastocatellaceae bacterium
CGCCGAGAATCACCGATGAAAGCGGTGTTTTTTTCATAAATTTTATGACTGGAGCGCAAGCGTCCCCGCTTGCAACCGTCGCGGAAGCGGCGGAACGGCGGTTGAATACAATCAAGTTTATTGAAAGCGCAGGCTTTTTCGCGCTCACGCGCTCATTGCAAGCGGGGAAACGCCCCGCGCTCCCGTCAGTAACTAATCTCAATCCCGTTTTCGATTAATTTCGCATTTATCATTTTCGCAAATTCCAGCGCATTTTCGCCGTCGCCGTGAATGCAGACGGTTTCGGCTTTGATCGCAACTCGTTCGCCGCTTGTCGCTGTAACGCTTTTTTCCTTAATCATTTGAAAAACCTGCAAAACGGCTGTTTCCGCGTTTTTTATCAAAGCATTCGGCTGAGTTCGCGGCGTTAAACTGCCGTCCGTTTGATAAGTCCGGTCGGCGAAAACTTCGTTCATCGTTTTCAGACCGATTTTTTCCGCTTCGGAAATCAAAAAACTTCCCGAAAGCCCGTAAAAAATTAAGTTTTTATCAATTCTCTTTACAGCTTCGGCGATTGATTTGGCTATTTCTAAATCTTTTGCGGCTTGATTATACATTGCGCCGTGCGGTTTAACGTGGCGGAGTTTCGTGCCAAATGCTTCGCAGATTCCTTTGACGGCGGAAACCTGATACAAAATAATATCGAAAATTTCCTGCGAAGAAAGGCGCATTTCGCGTCTGCCGAAACCCTGAAGATCGGGAAAAGAAGGATGTGCGCCGATTGCAACTCCTTTTTCTGCAGCGGTTTCTACGGTTCGGCGAATCACGCTCGCATCGCCCGCGTGAAAACCGCAGGCGATATTGATTGACGAAACGAAATCCATCAAATCGGCATCGCGTCCCATTTGCCACGCGCCGAAACTCTCGCCCATATCGCAATTTAAATCAATTGAAAGCATTTTGGTTAATTGTCAATTGTAAATGGTTAATTGTTAAAATGTTTAGATTTACAGCCGATTTTGAAAAAATTCAGTTCATTTTCAAAATCATATAATAATTCTTCCGCTTCGCTGACGGAAATCAATTCAAATCTGATTTTATCACTTGCGCCGAGTTGGGCAATGACGGGTAAATCTTTTGAAATCACGTACGCAATGCGCGGATAGCCGCCGGTCGTCTGATGATCCGCCATCAAAATTATCAACTGTCCGTTCGGCAAAAGCTGAATCGTGCCGAAATCAACCGCTGAAGAAACTAATTCGATTTTGCCTAATAAATACAAAGGTTTGCCCGAAAGCCGAAAACCCATTCGATTGGAATCTTTGGAAATCGTAAACTCATCTTTCAAGAGAACTTCTTCGCTCAGGGCGGTTAAAAAATCAAATTCCGCGCCGACAATCATTCTAATTGTCGGCGTTGTATTGTATGCGGGAATTATTTGGTCAGAAATAAAAAAATCGAAATTTGATTCTGGTTTTTCAAACTTTTCCCGAAATAAAATCCGGTCGCCTTTTGTAATACATCTTCCGTCGAAACCGCCGATTTTTGCTGCTAAATTCGTGCTTTTCGAGTTTAACCAGGCTTGAATTTCAAAACCGCCTTTGACCGATAAATACGCCCGATTGCCGGAAACTTTTTCTGAAAACCGCAGAATTTGACCTGTTTCAACAAAAATCGGTCGCCAATTTTCGATTGATTTTGCGGCAATCTCCGCGCCGAAATCCGCGCCGCCGAGCGCAATTATGGCGTTTTCTTCAAACTTTATAATCGGCGCAGGGAAATGAATTTCCAAAACCGCTTCATTTTCACAATTTCCGAGCAAAATATTAATCAATCGGACGGCAGTTTTATCCATCGCGCCGCCCGGATTTATCCCGAACCGCCGAAATCCGTTTCTGCCCGAATCCTGTACGGTCGTTAAAATGCCGCTTTTTTGAATGATGATACTCATAAAATAAGCCGGGAGCGCAGGCTGCCAGCCTGCACGCTTGCGCGAGCAAGCGAATTGCGATTAATTATCAAAACACTTGAAATTAAAGGGATTTTCGCGCTGACTCTCTCATGCA
>CAYUGW010000636.1:2055-2791 GCA_964444245.1 uncultured Blastocatellaceae bacterium
TACCCGAATCCTGAACGGTCATTAAAATTACGCTTTTTTGAATGATTAGACTCATAACAAAAGCCGGGAGCGCAGGCATCCTTGCCTGCACGCTTGCGCGAGCAAGCGAGTTGCGATAAATTTCAAAACACTTGAAATTGACGGGAATTTTCGCGCTGACGCGTTCAGGCAGGCAAGATGCCTGCGCTCCCGGCTTTTACGAATTTCACAAAATCTCCGGCGCGAAGATACGTCGGATTTTCATTTTCCGGCGTGAACAGTTCCAAATCGGTTTTGCCGATAATTTGCCAGCCGCCGGGCGATTCGAGCGAATAGATTCCTGTTTGTCGTCCGGCAATCCCGACGCTTCCGCGCGGCACTTTTTTTCGCGGCGTGTCTTTTCTCGGCGCGGCGATTCGCTCGTCCAATTCGCCCATATAAGCAAAACCGGGCAAAAATCCGAGCAGGAAAACTCTGTAAATCTTTGAAGTGAAAATTTCGATAACTTCTTTTTTTTTCAGACTATTAAATGACGCGATAAACCCTAGATCGAGCGCGGATTTTTCATCAAAACAAACCGGAATTTCGATCATGCGCGTTTCTTTTTCGGTTAATTCGTTCAAATTCTGCAAAGCGTTTTCGACAAAATTTTTGACAAAATGAAAAGCCGTTTCAAAATCGGGAAATTCTTTTCTGACCTTAAAAATATCATAAAAAACCGAAAGCGAACTGTAAGCCGGAACTGTTTCAATAAAAC
>CAYUGW010000637.1:0-2788 GCA_964444245.1 uncultured Blastocatellaceae bacterium
TCTGAATCCGTATGGATGAACTTTCTGTCCCATAATATTTATATTTTGGATTTTGGATTTTGGATTTTGGATTTTTTATCCGCTTTCCGAAATCCATAATAATTTTACTGTTTTTCCAATTCCTCGTTTCTGTCAATCTGCGCCTCTTCCGCCGGTTTGCTGCCGGTTTTTTCTTCTTCGGTTTGCGCTGCTAAATTCTTGTTATCAACCGTATCTTCCGTTTCTGCGGTTTCTTCAACCGGAGCGGCTTCCGTCGTTTCTTCCGTTTTTTCTTCAACGGTTTCTTCCGCAACAACTTCTTCCGGTGAATCTTCTACTTTTTCTTCAACAGGCACGGTATCGGTTTTGGCTTCTTCCGAAGTCGAAGTTTCGACTTCCGGCAGATCAACCACCGGCTTTTCGACTTCGACTACTTCTTCCGTCTTTTCCGCTTTGGTTTCTTTAGCCGCCGGTTTATCAGCTTTTTTCGCTTTTCTCTTGGAAGCATTGGCTTCTCTGAGTTCGACCTGCTCGGCATCAACTTTGTTGCCGTGTTTCTTCATTTTAACGACCGGACTTTCCGGTTTATCGCTCGAAACCAGAATCGTAATATGGCAATAATGACGCTGTTCCTGATAAGCGCGACCCTGCGGCGCGGGACGCAGGCGGCGGCGATTTTTGTGCATTCCCATATCTACGAAACAGCTTTTTACCCACAAATCATCGGGGTCAATCGCAATATTTTTCTGTTCCGCCAGATAAGTTGCGTTGGCGATTGCCGAACGCAGAAGTTTTGACACCGGATCAGCCGCGCGTTTATTTGTAAATTTAAGAATCGCCAACGCTTGCGAAACATTCCGCCCGCGAATCAGGTCAATTACCAGCCGCGTTTTTCGCGGCGAGCCTTTCAAATTTTTTCTTTTTGCTATCGCTTCCATAAACTTATTTTTGATTTTTGATTTTTGATTTTTGATTTTCGTTTGGAATCCGACAATAAACCTTTTTCTTCATCCAATCGCAAATCTAAGATCTAAAATCAAAAATTACTTTACTTTCTCTTTGCCGCTTTTTCCGCCTTTGTTCCGGGATGTCCCTTAAAGATTCTGGTCGGCGAAAATTCTCCGAGTTTGTGTCCGACCATATTTTCGGTAACGAATACCGGAATATGGCGTTTGCCGTTGTGTACGCCGAAGGTCAAACCGACCATATCGGGCGTAATCGTCGAACGGCGCGACCAGGTTTTGATTGCCTGCGGTTTTGCTCCGCCTTCCAGAATCTTTCTCAAAACCTTCTGAACACTTATATCTATAAACGGTCCTTTTTTTAATGAACGTGGCATATCTTTATTTTCGATTGCGGATTGCGGATTGCGGATTTCTTATAGTCTTCGCAAATACCGTTTCCACTCTGCTTTATTTCTTAATTTAGATTGTTATTGCTGACAGAGGAACAAATCCGCAATCCGCAATCCCAAATCCGCATTCCTATTTCCTTCTTCTGTCGCGGACGATCATATTGTCCGTGCGTTTGTTTCTGCGTGTTTTGTAACCGCGAGTCGGTTGTCCCCAGGGCGTAACCGGATGGCGACCGCCGGAAGTTTTACCTTCACCGCCGCCGTGCGGGTGATCGACCGGATTCATTACCACGCCGCGAACTTTCGGACGACGTCCCAACCAGCGCGAACGACCGGCTTTACCGAGGCTGACATTTTCGTGTTCCTGATTTCCGACCTGTCCGACGGTTGCCGTGCAAACGACAGGAATTCGGCGTACTTCACCGGACGGCATTCTCATCTGCGCGTAATCGCCTTCTTTGGCAACAAGCTGAGCGAATGTTCCGGCAGAGCGAACAAGTTGACCGCCTTTACCCGGACGCAGTTCGATATTATGAACCGCCGTTCCGAGCGGAATATTCTTGATCGGCAAAGTGTTTCCCGGCAAAATATCCGCATCTTCGCCGCTCATAATCATCGAACCGACCTTCAAACCGATCGGTGCGATGATATAGCGTTTTTCACCGTCGAGATACGTAATCAGAGCGATATGCGCCGAGCGGTTCGGATCGTATTCGATCTGCGTAACTTTCCCCGGAATCCCGATTTTATTGCGTTTGAAATCAATAATCCGGTAATGCCGTTTATGTCCGCCGCCGCGCCGACGAACAGTTATGCGTCCGTCATTATTACGACCTGAAATTCGCTTCTTCGGCTCGAGCAAAGACTTTTCAGGCTTTGCGCCCGGAGTCAATTCATCGCGGGTCAAATACGTTTGATAACGCCGCGCCGGTGATGTTGGTTTTAATCTCTTAATGCCCATCTTTCTATTTTGGATTGTGGAATGCGGATTGCGGATTTGTTAAATCCCATATACTGCATTCCTTGTTAAAATTTATAAATTAAAAACCTTTTTAACTTAATCTAAGCGTTCTGCTGAATAAATAAATCCGCAATCCGCATTCCCAAATCCGCAATCGCTAGATTGCTTCCGCATAATCTACGTGCGGCTCGCCTTTGCGCAATGTCACGTAGGCTTTTTTCCAAGATGCACGCCGACCTTCCTGTCTGCCGCGACGCTTCATCTTGCCTTCATATTGAATCGTGCGAACTCTCGCGACTTTCACGCCGAAAATCTCTTCGACCGCGCCTTTAATGTCATCCTTTCCGGCTTTAGTGTTGACGCGAAAGGTCAGAATTTGTCCGGCATCTTTATTGTCGCTGGTTTCTTCCTTCAGAAGAACACTTTTTTCCGTTACGATCGGCGACTTTAAAACGTCCCAAACATTTAATTTACTCATTTTCCGTCGCCTCCTC
>CAYUGW010000638.1:0-2781 GCA_964444245.1 uncultured Blastocatellaceae bacterium
TATGTTTCTGCCGAAAATTTATCCGATTACCGACACTCGAATTACAAAACTTTCGCACATGGAACAGGTAGAAATCTTGGTCGCCGGCGGCGCGAAATTTATCCAACTGCGCGAAAAATATCTTTCGCCCCGAGAATTTTACTTACAAGCCGAAGAAGCGATAAATTTTGCCCGAAAACGCGGGGCGAAAATCATCATTAACGACCGCGTCGATATTGCGCTCGCGTTAAAAGCCGACGGCGTTCATCTCGGTCAAGACGATCTGCCGCCCGAAACTGCGCGGGAAATTTTAGGCGAAAAAGCGATTATCGGTTTTTCTACGCACAGCGTCGCGCAGGCGATCAATGCCGCGAAACTTTCGATAGATTATATTGCTATCGGTCCCGTTTTTGCGACGAAAACCAAGGAAAATCCCGATAAAGTCGTCGGAATCGAAGGCGTAAAGCGCGTCAGAAAAGCAATCGGAAATTTTCCGCTCGTCACGATCGGCGGAATAAGTTCAATCAATTTCAGCGAAGTTTTCGCAGGCGGCGCAGATTCTCTGGCAATTATCAGCGAAATTCTTTCGCCGCCCGAAAAAATACGCGAAAACTTAATAAAATTCTCAATCTAAAACTAACAATTAACAAAAATGTTTATCAAAGTTAAAAAATAACTTGCGTTTTAAAGGTAAAATGCGTAAGAATATATATGCCGAACGGTTCGTTAAAGGCAAATCGTTTTATGCTCAAACCCTTTTTCCTGCCTTCTTTATAATATTCTTTGGAGTAAATCTAACCGATGAGTTTGCTTGATGTAGCACCGATTATTGAACAAATGTTGCACATTTCCGATAATGTCAGCGACCTGAATTTCTCGACCGGACAGAAACCGCAAGTGGAAATCAGCGGAACGCTCTATTCCGCCACCCCGCTCGGAATCGGAAGACTGACGGGTTTTCAAACCGAGATGATTGCCATGGCAATCGTCCGCGACAATCCGGAAGCCGCCGCGCAGCTTGTAAAACACGGAACGGCGGATTTGAGTTACAGTCTGCCTTCGCGCTGCCGTTTCCGCGTCAATATTTTCCAGCAGCGCGGAACGTATTCGATCGTGATGCGCGTCATTCCGTTCGGCGTTCCGAGTTTTGAGGATTTGAACGTACCGCCGCAGCTTGCCGATATTTGCGAAATCCGCAACGGTCTGGTGTTGGTTACGGGTCCGACCGGTTCGGGAAAAAGTTCGACGCTGGCGGCGGTAATTGACAAAATAAATCAAATAAAAGCTTATCATATCGTTACAATCGAAGACCCGATAGAATTTTTGCACAATCACAAAAAATCCACGATCAATCAGCGCGAGGTCGGCTCCGATACGAAGGATTTCGCCTCGGCTCTGCGGGCGGCTCTGCGGCAGGCTCCGAAGGTTATCTTAGTCGGCGAAATGCGCGATCTGGAAACGGCGGAAATCGCGCTCGAAGCAGCGGAAACAGGTCACCTTGTGCTTTCGACTCTGCACACGATTGACGCGTCGAAAACGGTTGACCGTATTATCGGGCTTTTCCCGAAAAACGAAGAAAAAATCATCCGCACGCGTCTGGCGCAGACGTTCCGCTACATTATTTCGCAACGCCTTATTCCGAAAGCCGACGGCAAGGGGCGCGTGGCGGCGGTCGAGATTTTGAAATCAAATCCGCGAACGCGCGAATATATCGAAAAAGGCGAAGGCGACGGCAAGACTCTGCTCGATGCGATGATGGACGGTGAAATCGACGGAATGCAGGATTTCGACAGCGTGATTCGCGATATGATCGAACAGGGAACGATCAGTCTGGAAGACGGACTTTCATTTTCGACCAATAAAAACAACCTTTTACTTCAACTCAAAGGACTTTCGTCAACCGAAGATTACGCCAATTCCGGTCAATCTGCGGCTCAAGCCACAACCGTTATGCCGCCGACACCGCCGAAACCAACTAATTCATTTCTCGATATGATCGAATAATATTTTGTCCTTAGTCCGTTGTCAGTTGTCATTTGCAAGTTAATTCCAAGCGACTAAGGACTAAGGACTAAGGATTAAGGACTAACTGTATGATAATACGCTGCGATAATTGCTCTGTTTCTTTACAACTCGATGAAGCGAAAATTCCGGGCGGGAATTTCACGGTTCGGTGTCCGCGCTGTCAGAATATGATTCGTGTTCAATCGGGCGCAAAAGGTACGGTTCAACAACTTGAAACGACCGCGCCCGCGCCCGCGATGAACGATAATGCCCAGGAATTTTCGGCAAAGGAATCTGAATTTCAAATCAATAACGCTTTGCGTTCACTGCTTTCGGCTCTAAAGACGGAAAATACGGTTTTAGCCGCCGATGACGATGAAGACATCAAACCGCGCCGCGTTCTGCTGTGTCTCGGACAGCATCAGGATTTGGTTTCCAAAACTCTGATCGGCGCGGGTTATAAAGTTTATGTCGCGCAGACTCCGGCGCAGGCGAACGAAAGACTGCGTGAAGGAAAAACGGAAATAATTATTTTTTCGCCCGATTTTGCGGCAGAATTCGGCGGCGGAACGATTTTGCAGCAAAAGGTCAACAAAATGCACTCGTCGGAAAGACGGCGTTTATATCTGGTTTCGCTCGAAGACGGCGGCGCAACGCTCAATGCTCACGAAGCATTTTTGCGAAATCTGAATTTAATCGTAAACACCGATGATATCAATCAGTTACCGATGATCTTGCACAGGGCTTTGCGCGATTATAATGATCTATATCATTATTTCAATAAAGCCGCCGCTTTGG
>CAYUGW010000639.1:0-924 GCA_964444245.1 uncultured Blastocatellaceae bacterium
GTTACTTCAACCGGTCGGCTTTGACGGCGGAAAGATTCGTTCCGCATCTTTTTTCCCGCGATGCAGGCGCAAGACTTTATCGCACGGGCGATTTGGCGATGCGGCGCGAAGACGGAAACTTGATTTTTCTCGGACGTTCCGATGAACAAATTAAACTGCGCGGTTTCCGCATTGAAATCGGCGAAATTGAAAACGCTTTACTTCAAATCGAAGGTGTAAATTCTGCCGCCGTCATCGTTTTTACTTCCGCAAACGGCGAAAAAGATTTGAACGCCTTTGTCGAAAATTCGCAAAATGAACTCGACGTAAACAGATTACAGACGGAGCTGCGGCGAAAATTGCCCGAATATATGATTCCGTCAAATATTCGTCTGATGGAAAATCTGCCGCTCAATGCGAACGGCAAAATTGACCGCCAAGTTTTGCGGGAAATCGAATTCGCGCCGGAAAATATTGCAGAAAATTACGCTGAACCGCGTAATGACGCAGAGTTCGTGCTGGCAAGAATCTGCGCCGAAGTGCTTGAAAAAGAGCGCGTCGGCGTAAAAACGAACTTCTTCGAGCTTGGTGGACATTCGCTGCTTGCTGTTCGTTTCACGGCGCGGATTCGCTCATTTTTCCAAGTGGAATTGCCGCTCTCCGCGCTTTACGAAAACCCGACAATTGAGGGAATTGCCGCCAGTTTGGCAAACGAATTCGGCGGAACGGAAAAATTGAACGAAGTCGCGGCGATTGTCCGGCAGGTTTTGGAAATATCGGACGAGGAAGCGATGGATTTATTGAACAAAAATTAGAGGGGTTAGATTTATGGCACAGGGATTTTCGGCGAGCAAAATGGATTTGCTCAAAAAACTATTGACTGAAAAAGGCGTGGAAACGCTCGACCAAGAAGCACCGCAGCCGCGCCGCACAGTGCCAGCACGT
>CAYUGW010000639.1:934-1211 GCA_964444245.1 uncultured Blastocatellaceae bacterium
CGCCGCCGCATGGCGCCGCACGGACGAGCCGTGTCCGCTTTCCTATTCGCAGCAGCGTTTATGGTTTTTAGATAAATTCGATTCCGAAAGTAAAGCCTTTAATATTCCGGCGATGCTTCGTCTGCGCGGAAATTTGAATCGAAATTGGCTGACAAATGCAATCAACGAAACGATTAAGCGGCACGAAGTTTTACGAACCGCTTTTGTTACAGACGGCGAGGAACCGCTTCAAATCGTTCACGAAACCCCTGAAATTTCTCTGCCGTTTCAGGACATC
>CAYUGW010000639.1:1221-2100 GCA_964444245.1 uncultured Blastocatellaceae bacterium
GAAAAGGAAATTTTCGTGATTCAGACGGCGAGTGAATCGGCAATGCACGAATTTAATCTTTCTCGTCTGCCGCTGATTAAATTCAGCCTTTTGAAACTTGAAACGGACGAGCATATTTTGGTTTTGGTAATGCACCATATCATCAGCGATGGCTGGTCAATCGGTGTATTTATCAATGAAATCAACGAGATTTACGCGGCTCTTGAAGAAAATCGCACGCCGGAATTGCCGGCTCTTTCGATTCAATATGCCGATTATTCAGTCTGGCAGCGCGAAAATATCGAAAACGGGAAACTCGAAAAACAAACGCGATACTGGACCGAAAAATTATCCGGCAGATTGCCGGTATTAGATTTGCCGACCGACAAACCGCGTCCGAAAGTTCAGCTGCATCAAGGCGCGAATCACAAAATCGAATTTGATGAAACATTAACCGCCGCCGTCAAAACTTTGGCAAAAAACAATGATTCAACGCTGTTTGTAACGCTGCTCGCCGGGTATAAAGCTCTGCTTCATCGTTATTCGCGGCAGAATGAAATTATTGTCGGAACTTCAGTTGCCGGACGAAATCGCGGCGAAACCGAATCGCTGATCGGATTTTTTCTCAATTCGATAGCTCTACGCTCCTTTATTTCAACAAACGAAGGTTTTGCGGACTTACTGAAAAAAGTGCGGAAAACTTCGCTCGAAGCCTTTGAAAATCAGGACGCGCCGATTGAACTGCTTATCGAACGACTCAAACTCGAACGAAATCCGGGAATCAATCCGCTGTTCCAGACGCTGTTTGTAATGCAGAATAATCCGTCGTTTGTGCTGCGAATCGGTTCGTTAGATGCGGAAATCATCGAGATTGAAAACAACTCGGCGAAATTCGACATC
>CAYUGW010000639.1:2110-2777 GCA_964444245.1 uncultured Blastocatellaceae bacterium
GTTTCCGCCGAAGAAAAGAACGGAAAAATCAGGCTTGATTTTGAATACGACACCAATCTTTTCGAGGCGACAACAATCCGACGGTTTGCCGCGCATTACCGAAACTTGATGCGCGAGGTCGCGGAAAACGATTTGCGTAGAATTGACGCGATTAATTTGTTCGATGAAGCCGAAAGGACGCGAATCGAAACGATTTCGCAAGGCTTGCCAACGCCAAAATCGAATTTGGCGATTCATCAACTGATTGCCGGAAAAGCGTCGCAAACGCCTGATGCAACTGCCGTGCGCTTTGAAGATACGACACTGACTTACAAAGAGTTAAACGCACGGGCTAATCGTCTGGCGAGGCTGTTGACGGAAAACGGGATCAAAATTGAAGACAAAATCGGGCTTCTTTTCGAGCGTTCGCCGGAAATGATCGTCGCGCTTCTGGCGATTTTAAAAGCCGGCGCGGTTTACGTTCCGCTTGATCCGCGGTATCCGTCCGAAAGACTCGCGTTTATTGCTGAAGATGCCAAACTTTCCGCCGTTTTGACGCATCGCGCCGTTAAAAACAGTTTGGCGTTAAGTTGCCCGATTTTTATTTGGGAAGATTTGGCGAAAAGTTTGAAAGACGTTTCGGATGAAGAATTAAAAATCAATCTTGAAGACGAAAATCTCGCTTATT
>CAYUGW010000640.1:0-2776 GCA_964444245.1 uncultured Blastocatellaceae bacterium
TGAATCCGCGATTTCGCAGTTTTCAAGATCAACGGTTATCTGATAATTTTCGTTTTCTTCAGCGCGTTTAACAAGCGTCGCAACTTTTTCTTCTTCCAAAATTACGGGCAGAATGCCGACCTTAAAACAATTATTATAAAAAATATCCGCAAAAGCCGAAGCGATGACGACGCGGAAACCGAAATCTTCCAAAGCCCACGGCGCGTGTTCGCGTGAACTGCCGCAACCGAAATTTTTTCCCGCCAATAAAACGGAAGCGTTTTTATATTTCGGTTGATTCAAAACAAAATCCGTTTTTTCAACGCCGTTTTCGTCAAACCGCCAATCGTAAAACAAAAATTGTCCGAAACCCGTCCGCTCGATGCTTTTTAAAAATTGCTTCGGAATGATCTGATCCGTATCGATATTCGCCTGATAAAGCGGCGCGACTTTTCCGGTGTGAGTTGTAAATTTGTTCATTTTTATGCCAGAGCCGTTTCAAAATATTTGGTTAGATTTGCCTGAGCTTGCTGATTGAGTTGGACAATCTGGAAATAAACTGCCGGATAAAGATAATCTTCGCCGCTCTCATCCACAATTCGCAAATAATCTTCGGGGTCGTTTTCGAGCGGTTCGATGATTGGATACAGTTTATTCGGCTCAAAATCGCTTTCTTCGTCTTGTGTCACACATAATGCAAAACTGATAATTTTCATAACTTCTTAATCCAAAAGACGCTTAATTTTAATTTTTCGTTTACCGATTCCGTGGCACTCATACCAATGAAGTTAGGCAAATCGTATTTCACCGCTTAAAAGTTCGACCGTTGCTTCTCCTTTTAATATACGCCAATTTCTGCCGCCGAATTTTTGACGAAGCAAATCAAGTTCTTTAATCGAAAACCGTTTGGCAATGCGCTCGACGTTTTCAATCGGTGAAACGATTCTACGGAATTTTATCATATTTCAATCCCGAAACTTCCAATTTCTGACATCCACAAAATGTCCGGCGATTGCCGCCGCCGCCGCCATCGAAGGCGAGACGAGATGCGTTCTGCCGCCGCGACCTTGCCGACCTTCAAAATTTCTGTTACTGGTTGACGCGCAGCGTTCACCCGCTTGCAGAATATCTTCGTTCATCGCCAGACACATCGAACAGCCCGCGTCGCGCCATTCAAACCCTGCGTCAACAAAAATCTGCGCCAAACCTTCTACTTCGGCTTGTTTTTTGATCTGCATCGAACCGGGAACGATCATCGCGCTGACCTTTTTATTGATCTTGTAACCTTTGATAACCTTCGCCGCTTCGCGCAGATCTTCGATTCGGGAATTTGTGCAAGAGCCGATAAATGCGCGGCTGATTTCAATTTCTTCGATTTTTTGCGCGGGCTGCAAATTCATATATTCAAACGCCCGTTCAAAGGATTTGCGCTCGGTTTCGTCTTTTGCGTCTGCCAGATCAGGAATATTTTCAGAAACTTTAACGCTCATTCCGGGCGAAGTTCCCCAGGTTACAAACGGCGCAATTTCTGCCGCATTAATCTCGACGATTTTATCGAATTTTGCATCTTTGTCGGTTTTCAAAGTCTGCCAATGTTCGACAGCCTTTTCCCAATTTTCAGCTTTCGGCGCAAAAGGTTTTTCGCGCAAATATTCAAAAGTTTTCGCGTCCGGCGCGATCAGACCGGCGCGCGCTCCGGCTTCGATGGACATATTGCAAACCGTCATTCTGCCTTCCATCGAAAGATTTTCGATTGCGCTTCCGGCGTATTCAATGACAAATCCGGTTGCCCCGTCAGTACCGATTTCGTTAATGATTGCAAGAATTACATCTTTCGCCGTCACGCCGAAGTTCAATTCGCCTTCGACCTTGACAAGCATATTTTTCGATTTTCTCTGTGACAGAGTTTGCGTGGCGAGGACGTGTTCGACTTCGGAAGTTCCGATGCCGAACGCGAGCGCACCGAATGCGCCGTGTGTCGAAGTGTGCGAATCGCCGCAAACGATAGTTTGTCCGGGCTGAACGAGTCCTTGTTCGGGCGCGAAAACGTGAATAATTCCTTGCTCGATTCGGTCCAGATCGAAAAGTTTAATGCCGAATTCCTTGCAGTTTTTCCGCAGAGCTTCGACCTGTTTTTCGGCGATTTTATCTCTAAAAGGAAGATTTCGATTAACGGTCGGAATCGCGTGATCGAGCGTTCCGAAGGTGAGATCGGGACGGCGAACCTTTCGGTTTTTAAGCCGCAAACCTTCAAAAGCCTGCGGCGTGGTAACTTCGTGAATCAGATGCAGATCAATATAGATTAAAGCCGGTTTTCCTGCTTCTTCGTGAACAATATGCGATTCCCAAATTTTGTCGTAAAGCGTTTTCATAAAGAATAAATGAGAGAAATAAAACAATATTTTACACGGATTTTTGGAAAAAATTCTTTGCGCTCTCTGCGCTCTTTGCGTGAAAGAAAATTAATTTCACGCAAAGAGCGCAGAGAGCGCAAAGTTTTTTAACATTTCTACTAAACTGCGTGAAAAGCGTAGCGAACATTGGCAAATTCGACCGCATATTTGGCGACTAAATCACCGATTTCGTCGGTTTTTGCAAAATTTTCTTTATCGTTTGAAATATCCGCCGTGCGATAACCTTCCGCCAAAACTCTGTCAATCGCGTTTTCGATCGCGTCGGCGGCTTCCGTGTTTTTTGCCGCGTAACGAAAAAGCATCGCGACCGAAGCGATCGCGCCGAGCGGATTGGCGATGTTTTTCCCCGCAATATCGGGCGCAGAACCGTGAACCGGCTCGAA
>CAYUGW010000641.1:0-2765 GCA_964444245.1 uncultured Blastocatellaceae bacterium
CGCTGGCGTTTTGCCGCCTAAAGGCGGGACTCCAAACTTAAAGCGAAAGTCCTAAATAAATTATTTGAATTTTTTTTAGTCGGTGAAACCGACGCTATATTTGTAGCCCACGGCGCAAGCCGTGTGGTTCGGATTCAATTAAAATACCGAGCGGTCGATAGACCGCGACATAAAAAAAGATATGCCACCATTTTCAATGGTTCGATGATCAATCAACAAACATAAAACCCGACGGCTTGCGCCGTGGGCTACAAATATAACGCGGTTTTCAACCGCTGAAGAGATTATCAATTAAAATGCGCGAAGCCTGATGGACCGACAGCATTAAAAGGAAATAAAAGTGGCAGAAGAAAAAACGAAGAAAAAAGTAAATTATTCGAGCGCGTGGCAGGAAGCGAAAAAGCTGATCTGGGATTATCGCTGGCGGCTTTCGCTCGGCGGCGTTTTAATGTTGATCAGCCAGCTTTCGGGAATGGTTTTGCCCGCGTCGTCGAAGTTTTTGATTGATGAAGTGATCGGCAACGAGCGTTATGAGCTTTTGAAATGGATCGCGCTCGCAATCGGAATTGCGACGCTTATTCAGGCGGTTACGTCGTTTATTTTGTCGCAACTTTTGGGAATTGCCGCGCAGCGGGCAATTACCGAGATGCGCAAGCGCGTGCAGGCGAAGATCGAAAAACTTCCCGTCGCATATTTCGATTCGACGCAGAGCGGGCAGCTTATTTCGCGGATTATGAACGACGCGGAAGGCATTCGGAATCTGGTCGGAACCGGACTTGTCCAACTTGCCGGAAGTCTTGTAACGGCGACGATTTCGATTGCGGTTTTGTTTTGGCTGAATTGGCAATTAACGACCGGGACAATTATTGTTTTAGCGGTTTTCGGCGGCGTGTTGGCTTACGCATTTAAGAAACTTCGTCCGATTTTCCGTGAGCGAAATGTGATAAATGCAGAAGTTACGGGCAGATTGACCGAATCTCTAGGCGGAATTCGCATTGTCAAAAGCTACACGGCGGAAAAACGCGAAGAACTGATTTTCGCCCGCGGCGCACATAGATTTTTCCGCAATGTGGCAAGTTCGATGACGGGCGTTTCGGCGATCACGGCGTTTTCGTCCCTTATAATCGGCGCGATCAGCGTTGTGATGATCCTGATCGGCGGAAATTCCGTGATAAACAAAACGATGACCATCGGCGATCTGTTTATGTATGTCTTTTTTACCGGACTTTTGGCGTTTCCGATCATTCAATTAAGTTCCATTGGAACGCAGATAACCGAAGCGTTTGCCGGACTCGACCGCATCCGAGAGGTTTTCGATATGACGACCGAAGACGATCAGGACGAAGCGAAACAAGCTCTCAAAAATGTCGAAGGCAGAATCACTTTTGAAGACGTGCATTTTGAATATGAAAAAAATACGCCGGTTTTGCGCGGCGTTTCGTTCGATTCGGCGGCAGGAACGACGACTGCGCTGGTCGGATCATCAGGTTCGGGAAAATCCACGATTCTGAGTCTTGTTTTGAATTTTATTCAGCCGAACAAAGGTAAAATTTTAATTGACGGCAAGGATTTGCAGACGGTAAAACTGCGCGATTACCGCAGACACTTAGGCGTTGTTTTGCAGGAAAATTTCCTTTTTGACGGCACGATTCTGGAAAATGTCAGGTTTTCAAATCCGCAGGCGAGTTTTGAAGAAATCAAAGAAGTCTGCAAGATTGCTTACTGCGACGAATTTATCGATAAATTTGAAAACGGCTACGACACGATTGTCGGAGAACGCGGCGTAAAGCTCTCCGGCGGACAAAAACAACGTATTGCGATTGCGCGCGCACTTTTAGCCGATCCGAAGATTCTGATTTTGGACGAGGCAACGTCGAGCCTCGATTCGGAAAGCGAGCAAAAAATTCAAGCGAGTCTTAATACTTTGCGAAAAGGTCGCACGACATTTGTCATCGCGCACAGACTCTCGACGATTCGCAGCGCGGATATGATTCTGGTCGTCGAAGCGGGCGAGATCGTCGAACGCGGAACGCACGAAGAATTATTGCTTTTAGACGGTCGCTACAAACAGCTTTACGACAAGCAGTATCAATTCGAGAAAAATCTTTTTATCAATCCGGGCGAAGATTTTACGGAAATAAAAAGCTTGAATTAGCGGAAATACCGAAATAATTTACGACGGATAGACAGGATTTACAAGATATTTTTTCTTATCCTTTTTAGCCTGTCATCCCTGTAAATTATTCTTTTAATTGAACATAAAAAAAACATGAAAAAACAAACTTTTGAAAATCACGTTCGCTGGCACGCGCCGCATCATTTTATTTTAACGCCGATACTTACGTTTAATTTAATCTTCGCCATCGTGCGCGTTGTGCAGGATTATAATATTGACCGCGTGGCGTATCTGATTCTGGCAATCGGTTTGATAATTATGAGTTTGCTCGTGCGTCTGAATTCGCTGACCGTGCAAAACAGATTGATTCGGCTCGAAGAATATCTGCGTTATGAAAAGATTCTGCCGAAGGATTTAGCGGCAAAAGCGCAAAAAGATTTGCGAACGGGTCAAATAATCGCTTTGAGATTTGCGAGCGATGAAGAATTGCCGTTGTTAGTTGAACGCACGTTAAACAACGAATTCGAAAAACCCGCTCAAATCAAACGCGAAATCAAAAACTGGCGCGGTGATTATCTGAGAGTTTGATCGAATTTTATACTGTAATTTGATAGGTTGCGACGCTCGTCGGCGTTTCGTAGCAGCGCAC
>CAYUGW010000642.1:0-1324 GCA_964444245.1 uncultured Blastocatellaceae bacterium
GTTACCGCACCCATTTTTTCGGCGAGTTCGAGGCGTTTCGGGTTGATGTCGGTGATGACGATGTGCCGCGCTCCGGCGTGCCTTGCGACCGCCGAAGCCATAATTCCGATCGGTCCTGCGCCTGTAATCAAAACGTCTTCGCCGAAAACTTCAAAGGCAAGCGCGGTGTGAACCGCATTGCCGAACGGATCGAAGATCGCCGCGACATCGAGATCAACGTCCGCATCGTGTTTCCAGACATTCGTCATCGGAACGGCGATATATTCGGCAAAACCGCCGTCGGTCTGAACGCCGATCCCGAGCGTGTTCGCGCATTTATAACGCCGCCCGGCAAGACAATTCCGGCAGCGACCGCAGACGAGATGACCTTCGACCGAAACAATATCGCCGGCGTAAAAATCGTTGACATTATCGCCGACTTCCATGATTTCGCCGACGATTTCGTGTCCGAGAACGGTCGGAATCTTGATCGTCTGTTGCGCCCACGCGTCCCAATTCCAGATGTGTACGTCAGTTCCGCAGATTCCGGTTTTTAAAACGCGGATCAAAACATCGTTGATCCCAATTGTCGGTTCGGGAACGTCTTCGAGCCAGAGTCCTTCTTCGGCTCGGCTTTTTACAATTGCTTTCATAGTGATTTTCCAAAAAATACCTTTTTATCTTACTGAAAAATCACTAATAAAACCAACGCGGTATTTTTTGATAGAAATTACCGAAAAATCCGTTCGCTAAAAAAAAATCGGCGGAAATGATCGGGCTAATCAATCATTTCCGCCGTAAAATTTTCGGATAAAATTCCTAATTGTAATTTACTTTTTTGCGAAACTAAGCAGGTGAGCAAAAGTATTGAAAGATTGTTGATTTATGTTTGGAGTCCCGCCTTCAGGCGGTTTTCCGCCGCACTTCGCTGGCGGATGCCCGGCTTTTGCAGGGACTCCAAACATTTTCAAAATTCCTTTTTTCAGCGGCATTTCGTTTGCAAATCGTGCTTTCCTTTATTTGCTTCTTTAACGCAGCGAACGGCGCAATTTTTTGTGACATATTCGAGGATCGTTTTGTCTTCGATTGCCGCATCTTCTTTAGTCGGTTTGCGTTTATGTGTTTTTTCAAACGCTTTCGCTCTGTCCGATTTTCGCCAGATTTCATACATCGCCTGAAATTCGCCGTCCGTTTCGACACAAAACTTGTTGCACGCATTTAGTCCGGCTTGATTCTCGTCCTTCGCTTTGCCGACAAATTCCTTGCCGCTCGCTTTAACAATACCTTCGCATTGCGAATCGCTCGCGCTCGGACCCAAACATCCGAGCGAAACGCCGAGTAAAAT
>CAYUGW010000642.1:1424-2765 GCA_964444245.1 uncultured Blastocatellaceae bacterium
AACGTGAAACGGATTTCCCTTTTTCGGCACGCGTTCCGCCATTGCCCTGCCTTCGCTCGATTTCCAGGGAATTCCGTAAAACAAACCCGCGTCCGGCAGCGGCATTAAGCGAAAATCAATCGAACTTCCGCCCGTTGGAATTTCCATATCAATGAGTGCGGCTTTGTAAAAAAGATTGATGTTGCCGCTTTGCTGTTCGACGTGCGGTTTGATTTCGCCGCCGGCTACTTCCCAGCGGAATGTGCGGAAAGTTTCGCCTTTTTCAATGACGGCGCATTCCCATTTGCCCGGCATATCTTCGATCTTCATCGTCGGTTTCGCGTATTGCGCTTCGCCCGTATAAAGCGGCATTTGAAAATTTAATCCGACGAATTCGACCCAATCTTTATAGGGCGAGCCGGTTTTGTATTGCGCGCCGATTCGATCCGTGTAAATTGCGATTTCCCGGCGCGGTTGATCTTCATAAACCCGCACCTTGTCATTTTGAAGATTGATTCTCTGTCCGTTGACCGAACATCTGACGTAAGGATCGACAGGCTCACGCGTTTGTTCGGCGGGCGAATAAGTCGTGTAAATGAAAAGCGTGCCGTAAGACGGCGAACCGTAATGGTCAACCGGTTTGCCGAAATACGATCCGCCGGAGCTGTTGGTGTTGACAAAATAGGCGACCGCAACCGCCGCTTCGGCGTGGCGCTGGATATAATAATCGGAAACGTCCGGCTGCGGATTTGCAGCGTTTCCGCGAACTTTGGTCGCGCGATGAACGTCTATTTTATGCGTTCTGACGAGCGTTTCCGCATCCGAATCGCCGTCAATAAAATAAATCTCGACATCCATTTTGCCGATTTCTTTGATGACGGCTTTTTCGTCTAAACAACGACCGCCGGCGGTCATAAAATCTTCAAAATTCAGATCGCGCCCGGCGCGGTTCTGCTGACTTCGCAAATTAGGATCGCCGTCTTTCGTATAGATCACGCCTTCGCATCTGACGCTCGATAATTCTTTGCCGTTTTTCTTGACGGAAACCTTTAATGCGCTCCGGCGCGGAAAAGTTCCGAGGATTCGCAAAGTTGATTTCAGATACCAGCCGATGTCTTTTTGCCCACGCGCCGCCGCATCGTATTCCTTGACGGGTTCGGCATCGAAAAACGTCACCGCATCGTCCATCACCATTTGCCTGTTCGAGGCTTGCCCCGAAGTTGTTTTCGGCATCACATTTTCCGTTTTCGGCGATGGCGTAGTTGTTTTCGGTGTTTCGACCTTCGGCGTATTTATTTTCGGAACTTTTATCGGAAACTGCGCATAACTAACACTAAAACCCAAAAACGCGATCATTAAAGT
>CAYUGW010000643.1:0-2764 GCA_964444245.1 uncultured Blastocatellaceae bacterium
TCTCGTGCTTAAAAAGAATTCTAAAGCCTGATTTTTATTAACTTTGACTTCTATAGGCAATTTATTAATTTAGATGCGTTTGCCCTATTTCAAAGACTTGAGTTATAAGGTTAGACGCGGTGCGCGAAAAAAAAGGCGAAATAATTTTAGTTACTAGATATTCCGATAAAGTTAAAAAGCAGCCAAGCTGCGCCTGTTCTTTGAAAATCTCGGTTCATTAAATCGGCAAATTGAATCAGTCCGACAATGGCTTTGTTTTAGCTTCGGTTCTGGTTAATTCTTGCAATTCCCGCTGAGTTTTGGCTTCCGAAAATTGTCCGATTTTATCTTCGGCGTTTATCGGAGTCAAATGTCTTTGTGTTCGGGCTTCCAGTTCTACTTCAGATTTCTGCGGCGCAGATACAAGCGGCAAAGTGTCTTGCCTTTCCGTTGATGATAATTCAAATAACTGTTTGTCCTTCTCTAAACTTCGCCGGTATGCGACGAAATCCCAACCACCGATAATAAATGTGCTAATACTTGCAATAAGAAGAAATATCATCCATAGCCATTCGCCTTCCACTCCTGTCATAACTGTACCCAAAAACATAGTAAATATACCAATAATAAGCAGCCAACCGTTTTTATATTGCGGCTTAGCTTTTTCGTTTTTTGCAATAACAGCATCTAATCTTCTCACAATAAAAGCAGGAAGATACTTTTTCAACCCTCGTGAACTAATGCTAAAATCCAAAACACACCCGCAAGTGCGGCAATACGGCAATTTAGCGGAATGTTGATCACCACAGTTTGGACAATATATTGAAGGAATCTTGTCTTGAAAATCAATCTCAGCCGCAAATTTCTTCGGCAATATTCCCGTAATGTCCGTCTGTGTTTCTACTTGTGAAATATCAAAAGTTGATGCGTTATTAACCGGCATATTTAATGATTTTATCTTGAGTTCAAGACTGCGCCGATAAGTTAAATATGACCAAACACCGGAAAGAATTAAAAAAACTCCTGACCCGCCTAAAACTATAGGCAAACCTGGACTGAATGAAAAGCCGAGGATAGCCAAAATTATCAAGGTTACTCCACTAAAGCCATTAATAATAGCATCTCTCCGCAATCTTTCATTTTTACGGTCAATCGCCGCATCCAGTTTGCTGACGAGAGTAAACGGCAGATGCTTTTTCATCGCTTGCGCGATAATCTTTAAATCATCACCACACGAACGGCAATATGCCATATCTTCCTGATTTTCTACGCCGCATTTGGGACAATACATAAACCATCTCCTCTCAAACCTTAACGTAATAACGATTCTAAAGTGCAGTTTGTTCGTGTGGTTGTTCGATATTAAACCCAAATACCCGCCAAAATGAAATATCTGTGGTTTCTTTCTTCTGTTTCAATCGCGCGTCAAACTGCGATATTTGATGCGGTGCGGCTGATCGGCTTCGTGTCCTAACCGGCGTTTTTTGTCTTCTTCGTATTGCGAGAAATTTCCGTCGAAATAGACGACTTTCGAATCGCCTTCAAACGCGAGAATATGCGTGGCGATGCGATCCAGAAACCATCTATCGTGCGAAATGACGACCGCGCAGCCGGCGAAATTCTCCAGTGCTTCTTCGAGCGCGCGCATCGTATTGACATCCAAATCGTTGGTCGGTTCATCAAGCAGCAAAACATTCGCTCCCGATTTCAGCATTTTTGCCAGATGAACGCGGTTTCGCTCGCCGCCCGAAAGCTGCCCGACACGCTTTTGCTGATCCGCGCCCGAAAAGTTAAAGCGCGAAACGTAGGCGCGGGAATTCATCTCGCGTTTCCCCAAAAGAACCAGATCAAGCCCGTCGGCGATTTCATCGAAAACCGTTTTACTGCCGTCAAGAGAATCACGCGATTGGTCAACATAGCCGAGTTTGACGGTTTCGCCGACGCGGAAAGTCCCCGAATCGGGCGTTTCCTGTTCGGTAATCATCCGAAAAAGCGTCGTTTTTCCCGCTCCGTTCGGACCGATCACGCCGACGATTCCGCCCGGCGGCAGAGAAAATTCGAGATCGTCAAAAAGAATTTTATCGCCGTAAGCCTTTGAAACATTATGCGCTTCGATAACAATATCGCCGAGACGCTCGCCCGGCGGAATAAATATTTCGAGCGTTTCCGAGCGTTTTTCGCTCTCTTCGGACACGAGTTTTTCGTAATCATTGATTCGCGCTTTTGATTTGGCGTGGCGACCTTTCGGCGACATTCGAATCCATTCGAGTTCGCGCTCCAGAGTTTTCTGGCGTTTATCTTCCGTTTTCGCTTCATTTGCCAGCCGATTCTGCTTTTGTTCGAGCCACGAAGAATAATTTCCCTTCCACGGAATTCCCTCGCCTCTGTCTAATTCCAGAATCCAGCCCGCGACATTATCCAGAAAATACCGGTCGTGCGTAACGGCAATGATCGTGCCTTCGTATTTTTGCAGATGCTGTTCGAGCCACGCGACCGTTTCCGCGTCCAGATGATTTGTCGGTTCGTCCAACAATAAAATGTCCGGCTTTTGCAAAAGCAGACGGCACAATGCGACGCGACGTTTTTCGCCGCCGCTCAAGTTTTTAATCGGAGTTTCCGGCGGCGGACAGCGAAGCGCGTCCATCGCCATATCAAGCCGCGAATCCAAATCCCAAGCGTCCGACGCGTCGAGTTTTTCCTGAACTTCGCCTTGTCTTTCCAAAAGTGCGCTCATCTCGTCGTCGGTCATTTCTTCGCCGAATTTCATATTTATCTCGTCAAATTC
>CAYUGW010000644.1:0-2746 GCA_964444245.1 uncultured Blastocatellaceae bacterium
TTTTGCTTTCAAGGAACCGCCGATTTGCCGATGAGCGAATACGGTTTTGAAGGTTTTCAGGGCGCGGAACAATGCGAAAATTTTATTTTGATAAATATGTCCGCCGAGACACATGCGCCGGATGAAAATTCAAAAACCTACACCGAATTTATCAAAGACCAGCCGACCGAAATTGAGGTTGTTTTAACCAACGCCGACGATACCGCCGTTATTCTTTACACTTCCGGGACGACCGGACAGCCGAAGGGCGCGGAACTGACGCACGCGAATATGATCTTTAACGCGCGGCTTTCCGACACGATGTATGTCGCCGGTGAACACGACGTGCATCTGATCACGCTGCCCTTGTTTCATTCCTACGGTCAGAGCGTGCAGATGAACGCCGGATTTTATAATCGCGCGGGCATTGTTCTGCTGCCGCGTTTTGCGCCCGACGAGGCTCTGCGGTTGATGGAAAAACACGATGTAACGATCTTTGCCGGAGTTCCGACGATGTATTGGGCGATTCTAAATGTGCCGGATGCCGAAATGAAATACGATCTTGAAAAGATTTCCGCCAATCTGCGTCTGTGCAGCGCGGGCGGTTCGCCTCTGCCGGTCGAGGTTTTGAAAAGTTTTGAAGAAAAATTCAACGTCGTTATCATCGAAGGCTACGGTTTGTCGGAAACCTCGCCCGTCGCGACATTTAACAAAATGGATTCGCGCCGCGCCGGTTCGATCGGTTTTCCGGTCTGGGGCGTGGAAATCCGCATTGTTGACGAAAACGGCAAAGATGTAGCGGAAGGCGAACAGGGCGAAATTATCATTCGCGGGCATTGCGTGATGAAAGGCTATTACAAAAAACCGGAAGCGACCAATACGACCATAAAAAACGGCTGGCTGCATTCCGGCGACATCGGACGGCGCGACGCAGACGGCTATTTTTACATTTCCGACCGCGTCAAAGATATGATCCTGCGCGGCGGTTTCAACGTCTATCCGCGCGAGATCGAAGAAGTCCTGATGACGCACGAAGCCGTCTCTTTATGCGCCGTGATCGGCATACCGTGCGAAGAAAACGGCGAAGAAATCAAAGCCTTCATCGTCAAAAAAGAAAACGCTTCAATCACCGAACCCGAAATCGTCGCATGGTGCAGGGAAACGATGGCAAGCTATAAATACCCGCGATTTGTCGAATTTAAAGAAAATCTGCCGATGACCGCAACGGGGAAGATTTTGAAAAGAGAACTGAGGTAAATTTATTGTCTGTTACGTTCATCCGACAAAAGTTACAAAAGCATTGACTAAAGACGGTTTGGAATCAACTAAATTTTCGACATACGGATTCCGTAAAAACTCTTCCAGTTTAAAACCTGATTCATTCGGATTGGCAATCCACAAATTCGAAGACGGTTCGCCGCCGGACACTTCTTTGAAAAAGAGCGACACGGAAAGAGCGATTGCTTCATCGTCAAATTCGGTTTCTTTATCTTCAGCGGCAAAGATTTGCCGCGTTAAGCCGAGCCATTGAAATTTGCGCGTATCGAATTCGATCTTTTCGCCGGACAAATCGCGAAAATCCGTAAAATCGGATGTGAGATTCGGCTTCTTCGTTCCCCATTCCAGAAGCAGCATATCGCTGTCGGCTTCTATTTCCGCTGCGGCAATTCTGAAATCGCGGTAAAAGTTCGCCACGGTTTCAATCAATAAACGCGGATTTATATCCGAAGACAAAAACGGTTTTATCAATTGCGAAAATTTACCGACTGCATCTTCCGGCGAAATTTCCGGCATATTATTTCCCAAAATTAATAAACCATCCGCGTTTTGATCGTGCCTTTAACGCGTTTCATAATCTCGAAGGCTTTTTGCGAAAGTTTTGTATCGACATCTAAAATCACGTAGCCGATTTCTTCATTGGTCTTTAGATATTGTCCGACGATATTTATTCCTTTGTCGGAAAGGCGCGAGTTTATTTCGCCGAGAACGCCGGGAATATTTTCGTGTATATGCAGAATGCGATGCGTTCCGGCTTGCGGCGGCAGATTGACATCCGGCACGGTCAGCGAACCGTTTGACGAGCCGAGTTCGAGAAAGTTTATCAGTTTTGCGGTAACGTCCAGACCGATATTCGCCTGCGCTTCTTCGGTCGAACCGCCGATGTGCGGCGTTAAGATCGTGTTCGGCAGATTCTGCAAAATCGTCTCGAACCGGTCGCCGTTCTTTTCCGGTTCTTCGGGAAAAACATCGATCGCCGCGCCGGAGATTTTGCCGTTTTCGATAAATTTTTTCAGCGCGTCGAGATCAACCACGTCGCCCCGCGAATAATTGATCAGAATCGCGCCTTTTTTCATCTCTGAAAATGCGGCTTCATCAATCATATTGCGCGTCGCCGCATCGGACGGAACGTGCAGCGTAATAATGTCGGAATTCTGCAAAACATCGCTCAAAGTCCGCATTTGCTTGACATTTCCGCGCGCCAGACGCGATGCGACATCAAAATAAACGACTTCCATTCCGAACGCTTCCGCAAGGGACGAAACCTGCGAACCGATATTTCCGTAACCGATAATTCCTAAGGTTTTACCGCGCAGTTCATAACTTCCGCGAGCATCTTTGAGCCAGATTCCTTTGTGCGCCGCCGTGTTTTTATCGGGAATTTTGCGGATCAGCATAACACATAAACCCAAAACCAATTCGGCGACCGAGCGCGTATTTGAATACGGCGCGTTAAAAACGGCGATCCCTTTGCGCGTCGCGGCTTTCA
>CAYUGW010000645.1:0-2743 GCA_964444245.1 uncultured Blastocatellaceae bacterium
TAAACAAAACGTGCTGCCACGTCGTTGCAAAGGCAAGCAGCGGGCGAGTTAGACTCGCCAAGGAATAGCCGAGAAAAACGGGCAGTTTGCGACGGTCGAATTTGTCGCTCAAATAGCCTGAAAAAAGTTTTAAAAATGAAGCGACCGATTCGGCAAAGCCTTCGATCAAACCGATAAAAAAAGGCGATGCGCCGAGCGTCAGGGCGAGAAACGTCGGCAGAAGCGGATAGATTATCTCGCTCGAAGTGTCGTTAAGAAAGCTCACCAAACTAAGTGCGAGAACATTTCCCGGAAGATTCGTATAACGCGAAAACCAGCGCCTTATTTGGTGAAACATCTTTCGATTTGCGATTTTGGATTTTCGATTTGCGATTGTTTATTAGAGAAAATAAAAATTTGTCCCTGATTAGATTTTAAAAATAATGAATTGCCGTCTGCTTTAGCTGACGGAAAAAGTTTGATTTTCAAACTGGCTTTAGCCAAATTATAGAAAAATAAAAAAATTCCTTTTTGCTTAAGCTAAAGCTGATCGGTTGATTGATATTTTTATTAAATTTCGGCTAAAGCCTTGATTTAATTGCTAAAATAATCCGTCAGCTAAAGCAGACGGCAATTCATAAAAGATTTTTTATCGAATTTTACACAAATAACCTAATCAATTTCACATTTTTAATAAAATCTTTTGTAAAATTTAACGCGTTTTTTTCGTTGCCGGAGGTTTTTTCTCGGTCGTCGAATTCGAGCCGAAATACCAGAGCGAGGCTCCGCCGACGAGTGCGATTAAAAGAATCAGCGCGACGATTGCCGCGCGAACCGCCATTTTCATCGCTTTTTTTAGTACGAAAAAAGTTACGACCGCCGTCGCAAGCAGGAATACTACCAGAACTATCGCTCCAATTGTTATCATTTAATTTACCTTTTCCTCTTCTTCTTTTTCTTCTAAAGCGCGTTCGATCTCTCTGATGTCTGCTTCCGAAAGCGGCGAACTGTGGTCGGGAAGGCGAAAATTTCCGTCCGCCCAATCGCCGAAATCAATGAGTTTACAACGCTCCGAACAAAACGGGCGAAATTCGTTTCCCGTGTATTCGGTTTCCTTTTTACATGTCGGACATTTAACTTTTGGCATAACTTAATGGAAAATATAACAAAATTAATAAAAATATAAAAACGGTTGACCGTTTGAGTTTCGGGTGTAATTATACAAAGTAAGATGCTCTTTTTGCATCAAACCGAACTAAATATTCAGCAGAAACGTATTTTAAGAGCAAAGAATTCAAGCAGAGGTTACAAAGAAAATGGCAGATTATAAAAAACGCTTTGAAGAATGGCAGCGCGAGGCAAAGGAACGCTTTGATGATTTCGACAAACAGATCGGTTTGAAGGAAAAGTTGGCGGAAGGCGCGAAGGTTGCGGTCGAAACGGCGCAGAAAGGCGCGGAAACCCTGCGCGAAGGCGCGGACAAAATTAAAAAGGAAGCCGAGAAAACCGAAGTCGGAAAACAAGCCGTAAAGGTCGCCGAAGGAACGTATAAAACGGCGGAAAAGGTCGCCGGAGAAACGGTTAAAACTGCCGGAGAAACTGCGAAAAAAGCTTGGGATGCGAGCGAACCCGTGCGCGAAGCGGCGGAAGACGCAAGCGAACGAGCCGGCGATGTTTTCGATTCGGCTTCAAAAAATACGGGCGAAATGCTGCGAACCGTCGGCGAAAAAGCGGGCGAAGCTTTTGCTTACGCGGGCGAAAAAGCGGGCGAGGTGTTCGGCGAAGCGCAAAAATCGGTCAGCGCGACGGCGAAAAGCGTTTCAAATGCTTTTAACTTCGGCGCAAGCTGGACGCGAACGATCAATTCCGCGCTCAAAACCGTGCAAAATACCGCCGATTGGATCACGGAAAAACCTCTGCAAGCGGCGACGACCGGAGCTTCGATTGCCGTCGGCGCAGGTCTCGGCGTGGTTTTTACGGGCATCAGCTCGCACTGGTTTTTCAGTTCGATGATTCCGGCGTGGTCGGTCAGAAAAGTGAGCGAAGAATTTAATAAATATCTGAAAACTCAGGAAGATCTGGTTATCAAAGGCGAACTGACAAAAGCCGAAGCCGAGCGCATTCAATTCGAGCGCGAGATCGTCAAATACGTCGGCGCACCGCTTTTAGGCGCGTTTTCATTCGCTTCCGGCGCGGTTTTGATGACAAATGTCATTAATCCGAAAACCGTTACGGGCGCACCCGTTGATTGGATTCTGCGCGGAAATCCGCTTCTCGAAGGCGCGTGGTATTTCGGCAACGGTTTATTCTGCTTCAAAACGGGCTACGACTTTTTTATGATCTCGCTCGAAGACGATGAAGACGTACAGAAAATTGTTAAAGAATTAAAAGGATTTCTGCCGCAGGCAGTTCAGGAACAAGCTTAAAGTAGAGAAAATAATTAAAAGCGATTTAAACGAGTATAAAAATTAAGAACTAACCTATTTTACGCAGTTAAAGAATTTAGCCTTCGTAGATGGCGACAGCGTGTAGCCCACAGCGAAAGCTGTGGAAATTTGAAAAATTCAATTCCAAGCTATCGTTGGTAGCGACAGATTTTTCGGGCTGTGTTTAATCTGCCGCCCGTTTACACGGGCTTTGACGATAATTTTGAAATTCATCCCGTAGCTCGCGCTACGGGCTACACGCTTTTACCCGCTACGCGGGCTAAATTTTCAAAAATTGTTTATTAAACATCCCGGTTAATTTATAAAACCTGCACGGG
>CAYUGW010000646.1:0-2713 GCA_964444245.1 uncultured Blastocatellaceae bacterium
GTAAAAGGTAAAAGGTAAAAGGAAAAAAGTAAAAGGTAAAAAAAATATTTAAGCCGAATTATCAAAAATTAAGCCGGATAAAGTAAAAAGGGCAAACACTCGAAAATTATGTTTGCCCTTTTAGCTTTTACCTTTTAAGCAGGTTGCCAAAAGTAATCCGGTTTATTGATTTTAATAACTAAGGCGTTTAACTTTAGTAATTTCAGTTACTTAAAAAAGGATTTCAACTTTTGCCCTTTGCCTTTTTACTTTTGCCTTTTTGCTTACCTTGTCCTAGCGATTTTGCGCTGAAATAAATGTTATGGCTTCGATTTCAGCCAAAGCCGCGATTTTTTCAATCGCAATTCGTCCGACGACCGCATTTGCCGAAGCCATTTCCGAAACGATCTCAAAACCGCTGCTTTTCAGCGCGGCAATCGTTGCGGCGTTTAATTGATTAACACGAACGATTAAATCAGCCTTGCCGCCCGCGACAAATTTTGCTTCGTCCGCCGCCGGATTTCCGCCTGTTTTCAAACGGTTGACCAAAGCTCTGACCGATGTCTGATATTTGTTCGGTTTGACTTTGATCTCGGCGTTTTGCAGATGTTGGGAAACGCTGACGGTTTTGTTTTTGGCAAAATCGAAAACGATAACGCCTTTAATTTGTTTGATTTCAAATTCGATTTTCGGAATTTCAAATCTCGCAGATTTCGCCGCAGTTTCCGCCGTTTGATGTAGCGATTTATCACCGGACACGGCTTTTGCGGAAATCACTCTGCCGGTTTTATCGAGCGTAACTTCGACATTTACCGCGCCGAATGCCGTTGCGTTATTTGGATAAACTGGCTTCGACAGATTCATAGCTTTGATCGGCTGATTAAATGCCTGTCTTTTTTCGCCGATGATAAGATCGGATTCATCCATATCCAAAGAGCTATTGTCATCTTTAAGCATTTCGCGTCTTACATTTCTTCCCGCGCCGCCAGATAACATCGGCATTGGTCTATTTACGGATTTGGTCGGAGCATATGATTTGGCTTTTCTTTCCTTATCCATTCCGAAAACGCCTTCATAACTTACGCCTTCCGGCATTTCGATCGGAACTTCGATTCTGCGGGGTTGTTCGCCGTCGGTGACAACACGTTCTTCGACCGCAACAAAAGATGTAAATTGCGTCATCAGCCGAAATTCCAAACCGAGATTTGTAATCGTGTCTTTAATTCCCGGTTTTGCCGTTCCGTTTTGAACTCCGGCGTAATCCTGTTTGGTCAGATCGTCAACCCGTGTTCGCGCCCAGAGCGTTGCCAAAACGGCGTGATTCGGCTCGTTTTCGGGGAAATTTACCTTAATTTCACGAACGGTTTCGCGCCCGAATGATTTGCCTTTTAATTTGATCGTGCCCTTGCCGCCGCGTTTGTAGCGACCGTGAATGACGACCGGTTTCGCGCTGAAAAGATCGTTGATCTTTCGCGGGTAAACGTCTTTGACTTCGAGACCTCCGAAATCAACCGAAATATCTGTCAGGAGCGGACTTCTGACGCGTTCATAAAAGCGTTTGGCGGCGGCTGAACCGTCATCGGTCAATGCGACATATTCGACTTCGCCGCGTCCTTCTTCCGCCATTTTATCGAGCAGAAAACGATTGACCGAACTTCCGATGCCGAATGAGAAAACCCGCGCGTTCTGATGTTTTTGAATTTCCGAAATAATTTCGCCGTCGTTGCCGATATAACCGTCGGTCATAAAACAAACGATGCGAAGATGCTGCTGCGAACCGCTCGATTCGAGCGCGGCTTTGATTGCCTTCATCATCTCCGTTCCGCCGCCGCCCTGCCGCGAAGCGAGAAACGCTTGCGCTTTCTGCAGATTTTCGCTGGTTGCCGGAACGGGTTTTTCAAATAAAATAGAAGTATTACCCGCAAAAGTTATCAGATTAAAAGTATCGTTCGGATTCAAACCGTCGAGCGCCATTTTCATTGATTCCTTGGCTTTATCGAGCGGAAAACCATACATCGAACCCGATGTGTCAACGACAAAAACGATTTCCTTCGGCGTAATATCCTGCACGCGCGGATTGTCCGGCGGCTGCAGAATCAACGAAAAATATCCGCCTTTTTCGCTGCGATGCGTTAAAACCGCGTCTTCGATCTTTTTGCCCGCCACGTCGTATTTCAAGATAAAATCTTTGTTCGGAATCGTGTTTTCGTTTTGGAGTTTGACGCTGTAACTGTTGCCCGAAAGCATCGTTGCGGCGATTTGATGAGATTTCGATTCGACCTTTTCGATCAAAACGCCCGCGTCCAGATTTACTTCGATTGAAATATCGTGTCCGGCGCGGTCTTTGGCAGGCATCGGCGTAATCTTTGATGCGTCGGGAACTTGCGTCGTATCGGGCGAAAATCCGCCGCCTGTTTGTCCGGTCGGATTTCCGGGAATATAGCGCGGACCGACGACCATCGGAAAGACGAATTCATAACTTCCGGCTTCATATTTCAAGGTTTCGACATAACTGATTTCAATCGTAATTTTTTCGCCCGGCAAGATATTGGCAACCGATTGCGTAAAAATATTCGTTCGTTCCTGATCGAGCAGGGAAGCGATTTGCCCTTTTGATTTCGCCGCTTCATAAACCTCGCGGGCTTCTTCTCGCTTCATGATTTTTCCACGAACGACTCTTTCGCCGATTCGCATCGTCATATCGTCAACCGCCGCATTGTTTGGCAGCGGAAAA
>CAYUGW010000647.1:0-2701 GCA_964444245.1 uncultured Blastocatellaceae bacterium
GTTTCAATTTCTTTGAGAATCAGACTTTGTTTTCCTTCGCTGTCTTTGACGAAAGCGATAAATTTACCATCAGGCGAAATCGCCGCCGAATGCGATTTTCCGTCATCGGTTAATGCGGTAACTTCTTTATTGACAAATCTGTTGTAATAGTTTGGAAATAAAGTCGGATGAAAGTAAATATAAAGAGCAAAAACTATATATCCGGCTAAGCCGATTGCCGGAATAAACAGCCATTTTCTTTTTTTCGGCTTTTTCTTTTCGGTTGTCTCAGTATTTATTTTCGACCCGGTTTCCCGGTTTGTATCGATTAATTGCCGGGTGGATGTTTCTTGAACCAGCGTCGGATTTTCACTGCTGGTTTGATTTTTCAACTCGATGGTTTTTTCCTGAAAAAGAGATTGTCCGTTTTCTTCAAATAAACCATATTTTAAGATATTTTGCACAGTTCTTAAATCATCGAGAAACTCTTCGATGTTTTGATAGCGTTCGGATAAATCTTTTTTAATTGATTTTTCAATAATTTTTTGCAATTCTTCGGGAAAATTACTAATGAATTCATTTATCGGTTCAGGTTCTATATGAAGAATCGCGGCAATCGAATCGCTGAGGGTTTCTTTTTCAAACGGATTTTTGCCCGTCAGCATTTCATAAAAAACGACACCGAGACTCCAAATATCGGTTCGTTCGTCAATGGCTGTGCCGCGGGCTTGTTCAGGCGACATATATTGGACGCTTCCCATTACCATACCTCGCCGGGTATTTATCTGCTCTGATATTTTAGCTTCATTTCCAGTTGTGAAAATTATTTTCTTAGCCAATCCGAAATCTAATACTTTTACATAATCATCATCGCGAATCATTATATTTTCAGGTTTGATATCCCGGTGAATAATTCCCGCTTTATGAGCAACGGCAAGAGCTTTGGCGGTCTGCTCGGCAATGTTGACAGCATCGGCGATGGTTAATTGATTTTTTCTGATCTTTTCTCGCAAGGTTTTTCCGTGGATATATTCATAGACAATAAATAATCTGTTATTATCTTCGGCAATCTCGTAAATTGTGATGATGTTAGGGTAATTTAATGCTGAAACCGCTTTCGCTTCAAGTTTAAAACGCCGCACCCGATCCTCGTCTTCGGCAATTTCCGGCAAGAGAACTTTCAAGGCTACTTCGCGGTCAAGCTGTTCGTCGTGCGCCAGATAAACCTCGCCCATTCCGCCCGTACCGATTTTTTTGAGAATTTTGTACCGTCCCAGCGTTGCGCCTATAACCATTGTATTCTCCTGAAATTCGTCAATTATAACCAAAGTTGACGAGTTTCAGGAGTTAAATTTGCAAAACATCCAAAATTCTTCCGAACCTTATTTCCAAAACATTCGTAAACTGCTTTAACTGCTTTTTCGGCAATTAAAAATTTCAAACCGAACTATTTTTTATGCGACAAGTTTTTACATTTTACGCTGACGCTTTCTGGATTGCTTTTAAATCAATTCTCGAACACAAATTGCGGGCTTTTCTGACTTTAATCGGGATCATAATCGGCGTGGCGGCGGTCGTCGTGGTCGGGGCTTCGATCACCGGTTTGAAAACCTACGTGGTTGATCAGGTTTCCAAAGTTCTCGGCGCAAATCATTTTATGATGACGCGGATGGCTTTTATGGGCAGAATGTCCGACGAAGAATTCGAGCGCAAAAATCGGCTCAATAAAGATATCGTTTGGGAAGAATACGAATATATCAAGGAAAACTGCAAGGCGTGTCTGTATGTCGGAGCGCAAATCATCTCTAATGCCGATTTAGACGAGCGGGGAATAGAACTTCCGGCAACGAGAATTCAGGGAAATACCGATAATTTTGTTGAAATGGAAGACAAAACAATCGAAGAAGGTCGTTATTTTACCGCCGAAGAAGTAACGCGTGCGGCAAAGGTCTGCGTCATCGGCTACGATGTCAAAGAAAAATTTTTTCCATATACTTCGCCGATCGGACAGACGATAAAAATACGCGGAATTCCTTTGAAAATTCTCGGAATCGAAGAAAAACGCGGTTCGTTTTTCGGCGAATCGCAAGACCGTCATATTTATATTCCGATCACTCTGCATCATCAGATATTTGCGCGAACCGGCGGAATTCAGGTCCACGGCAAAGCCGCCACTAAAGAGCTTTTCCTGGAATCAATCGAGGAAGCGCGTCTGCTGCTTCGGAATAAACGCCAGTTGCTCGGAAGTCAGGAAGACAATTTCGGGCTGGTCAATGTTGATGAATTTAATTCGCAGATGGATCAATTTACGGGCGCAATCGCGGCGGTTGTTGTTCCTGTAACAATGATTATTCTGATCGTCGGCGGAATTGTCGTGATGAATATTATGCTCGTTTCCGTTACGGAAAGAACCTTTGAAGTCGGTTTGCGAAAAGCACTCGGCGCAACGCGGCAGCAAATTTTGCTGCAATTTTTGATCGAATCGGCTCTGCTTTGCGTCGTCGGCGGCATTATCGGTTTATTTTTGGCGGTCGGCGTTACCCAATTAATTACTTTCTTGCTCGAAATAACGATGACGATTACGGTCGGCTACATCATTTTATCGGTCGGCGTTTCAAGTGTTATCGGAATTCTTGCCGGACTTTATCCGGCGTGGAAGGCTTCGAGATTAGACCCGATTGTCGCTTTAACCAAAAATTAATAATTAAGTAAGAAATGATAA
>CAYUGW010000648.1:0-2682 GCA_964444245.1 uncultured Blastocatellaceae bacterium
GGCGGCGGATTGGCATACCAAAGAGGATGTGTCGCACGCTATCGCCATAATTTCTTTACCGATTCAAATATTAAAAACACTTACTACGGAATCTTTTTTCAGGATGAATTCAGACTGCGTCCGAATTTATCTCTGAGCTTCGGTTTGCGCTATGAGCGTGAATCGGTAATTGACGATACAAATAACTGGGGTCCGCGTTTCGCTGTTGCCTGGTCTCCTTTTAGAGATAATAAAGGAGTTGTTCGTTTTGGCGGCGGAATTTTTTACAACCGCGTACTTCTTCGCACAGTTGACGATTTCCGGCGCGGACAAACCGAAATTGTGTTCGATACCAATCGCATCAGTTCGGCAGGAGGCGCACGAGATGTTTATCTTCAGCAATTAAGCGATAATTTCCCAAACCCTCTAACACCTGACAGCCCTTTGATTCAGCAATATATTTTAGCCGGATTCAACAATAATTCTTTTTTCCGCAGCCTTTCACCGGACATAAAAATTCCGGAAAGCTATCAGGTAAACTTAGGGTTTGAGAGAGAATTAGTTAATAATTTTGTTTTCGAAGCTAATCTGACTTATAACCGAACGGTTCGTTTATGGCGTGAAATCAATACGAATGCTCCTGTCGTTCCTGCCGGATTTTCCGATATGGCAGATTATCTGGCAAACGGCATTACTACCGGAAATACCAGATTTGAATTTGCGGGAATCGGCGCGCCGGACAGTCGCACCGACGGCGGCGTTACATTTTACAATCTTGATTCACAGAATCCTTCTACAGCCGCTGCAACTCCTTACGGAAGAGCTTTGGCAGTTTCTATTTCTCTGCGTCCTAATCCGACATTAGGGCAAACGGAAGAAGTCGGTTCGCACGGAAATAGCTGGTATCGCGGCTTGGTTCTGGAACTTCGTCGCCGTTATCGCCAGATGGGGAACGGCTTCGGCGGATCGGTCAGAGCCGTTTATACGCTTTCATATCTCGAAGATGACGGAATTGTCAATACGTCTTCACCACAAACGCCGGGTGATTTTGCTTCGGAAAGATCGCGCAGCTTGCTTGACCGCCGACATCGCTTTGCGCTTTCGGGAACATTTGATACGCCGCAATGGATGGGCAAACTGCGCTTTTCTCCGATCTTCCGGTTCGGTTCGAGTGCGCCGTTTAATCTTTCAAACGGTGGTTCGACGGCTGACGACCGCAACCTTGACGATGTAAATACGGATCGTCCGAATTACAGCGGAAATCTCGATGATATTACGTGGCGCAGACTTACCGACCCGGTTAACACGGCTGTCATTAACGGCATAACGCTTGCTCCGATCGGTCGCTCCGGTAATTTGCCGCGCAATGCCGGTAAAGGTCCGCGGCAATACATTTTCGATTTGAATATCAGCCGGCAATTTAAGTTTGGCGAGAGAATTCGAATTCGTCCGCAAGTAGAATTTAATAATATTCTGAATATGACCGTCTTCAGTTTCGGTTCGGAATTTATTGATGCCTCTGTCGCGGCTGGAAGTCCGACCCAATTCGATTTGCAGAACTTTTTAGTTCCGACACGGGCATATCGTCCGCGTCAGGTTCGTTTCGGAATCAGATTCGATTTCTAGGATTTATCTTATTCATCGGAAAAAAACCGGACTGCTTGCCAGTCCGGTTTTTCTTTGTTTAAAAATGTAAAATTTAAATGACTTAACACAGTCAAATATGTTAGTTTATAATTGTTGAACATTTTTGTTCCCTTCCATAAGTTATGACAAATGTTTTAGAAAATACGAATGTCCCTTTCACCGAAGTTTCGATTGAATCGATCCTGCTCGATGCCGATCTTTTCGTAAAATACAAATCACCCGAAAAAGCCTTTAAGCTGCTCAAAGATTCGATGGAGCGCAGCCCGCGTTCGATTGCCTTGCGCGAGAAGATGCGCGAGATCTGCATCGCGCAGAGAAATTCGACCGAAGCGGCGAAACAATGTCTGGCACTGGTCAGCCTGTATATCGGGCGCGAAAATTTCGATCTGGCGTATGACCGGCTTCAAGAAGCAAAACTGCTCGATCCGCGCACATCGGTTGCTTCCGGATTGGAAGCGATTCGCCGCGCCCGCCGACCGGATTTTGCCACCGACCGCGATAAAACGCCCGTCAAGGTGCGAACCGATGTCACGATGGCGGGAAATCTGGCGTATGTCAGCTTTTTTGATGCCGTTCAGGTGATTGAAAATTCAAGGATGACGGGTTTGCTCGTCATTAAATCCGACAAATATCTGGCAAGTGTTTCATTTAACGAAGGAAAAATCGTCGATGCCGAATGCAACAGCAAAAACGGCACGATGGCTTTTCGCGATATTATCGAAATCAACAGCGGAACTTTTGAATTCACTCTGGCTGAAAATGAATTTCAGGTCGTTATAAATATATCGAGCAACACGAACTTTTTGCTCGATACCTTGACACAACTCGATACCGAACGCGCCAATCAGCAAGGACTCGGCGGCGCGGGCGCGGGCGACACGGATTTCGGCGATTGGTAAGCTCGAACAAAAGGCAAAAGTAAAAAGGCAAAAGGCAAAAGTGAAAAAGGTTTGCGATTTATCATAATTGCCAGCCTTTTTTGCTGACCACCGACTACCGGATAGTGTCCTAATTTGTATTGCTCAAGTGAGATTCAATCATTCGCTCCGGAGGAGC
>CAYUGW010000649.1:0-2679 GCA_964444245.1 uncultured Blastocatellaceae bacterium
CATCAATGGTATGGCGAATTTTTAGCATTTATGGGCAGAACCGAAGAAAGCATTGTCGAAGTTGAAAAGGCATTCGAACTCGATCCGCTTTCGCTTTCAACCAATACGGCGCGCGCTTTTCCTTATGTAGCGGCAGAACAATTTGATCTGGCGATTGAAAAATTAAAGCCTGCCCTGGAATTGGACAAAGATTTTCCGTTGGCTCTATATTATCTGGGCAGAAGCTATGACGGGAAAGGGCTTTATAAAGAATCCATCGCTGAATATCAGAAAGCGATTGCGGCATCAGGCGGAAGCACATTTTTTTCCTCGTCAATGATTTATACGCTTGTCAAAGACGGGCAAAAAGCGGAAGCCGAAAAAGCCTTTGCGAAAATTTCCGAAGTTGCCGGAAAACAAACGGTTTCGAGATACGTTTTGGCGCGAAGTCTGGCGGCTTTGGGTGAGAAAGAAAAGGCTCTGGATGAACTGGAAAAGGCTTTTCTGGAACGCGACAGTTTAATGTTGGTGGTAAAAAATGATCAAAATTTCGATGAAATCCGCGACGAACCGCGCTTTCAGGAACTGCTTATAAAAATGAACCTCTGAACTTTTTGGCGGATTGCTGTAAAACCAACAAACAAAGATAAAATCTCGTTGCATTTATTCTTAAAAAGTGGAAAATCATAGACACATATTCAAAAAAAACAGGAGAAAAAATGGCAACAATTTCATTTTACGGCGGAGTCGGAACGGTTACGGGTTCAAAATATCTGCTTGAATCGAACGGCAAAAAGGTTCTGGTTGATTGCGGACTTTTTCAGGGTTTGAAGGAACTGCGCGAGCGAAATTGGGCAGAGCAGCCGTTTGATCCGACCGAGCTGGACGCGGTGATTATTACGCACGCGCATATTGATCACACCGGATTTTTGCCGCGCATCGTCAAACTCGGCTTTAACGGAAAAGTTTTTACTTCGGGCGGAACCGCCGATCTGCTTAAGATTTTGCTTCCCGATTCCGGCAGGCTTCAAGCGGAAGAAGCCGATTACCGCAATCGGCATAATCTGACTTCGCACAGCCCCGCGCTTCCGCTCTATGACGAAAATGATGCTAAAGACGCTTTGAAATTATTACATCCCGTAAAAAACAACGGCGAAGCGGTCGAAATTTGCGAAGGTTTCAAAGCGAGTTTTAATGTCGCCGGACATATTATCGGTGCAAGTCTCGTGCTGGTCGAAATGGAAAACGCCCGCGAAAACGGCGAATCAATAAAATTTCTTTTCTCCGGCGATCTAGGGCATTACGATCAGCCGATTGTCAAAGACCCCGCGCCGCCGCCGGCGTGCGATTATTTGATGACCGAATCAACTTACGGCAACCGTCTGCACGGCGAAACGACTTCGGATATAAATCTGGCAAAGATCATCAATGAAGCGTTTGAGCGCGACGCGCCGATTCTGATTCCGGCTTTTGCCGTCGGCAGAACGCAGGAACTCCTCTATATGATTCGCGAACTCGAAGACGAGAAGAAAATTCCTTCGATGCCCGTCGTTGTTGATTCGCCGATGGCGGCGCAGGCAACGCAGGTTTACAACCGCTGGAGCGAGGAACACGACGAAGAATACGCTTCGATTCTGGCACAAAAAATTCATCCGCTGAAAACCGATTGGATGCGGACGACCTCGACCCGCGAAGAATCGAAACGTCTGAACGATATGAAGGGCGCGAGAATTATTATCAGCGCGTCGGGAATGTTGTCGGGCGGACGCGTTCTGCATCACGCGATGCGGATTTTGCCGAATGAAAACGCGACTATTATTTTTGTCGGTTTTCAAGCCGCCGGAACGACCGGACGCAGGGTTTTGGACGGCGAAAGGGAAGTTCGCATTATGAAACAATGGATTCCCGTGCGCTGCCACGTCGAAAGAGTTTCGGGATTTTCCGCCCACGCCGATTGGAAGGCGGTTATCAAATGGTTGTCGGGTTTGCCGAATACGCCGAAAATGGTTTTTACGACGCACGGCGAACCCGAAGCCGCCGAAGCGATGGCGCAGCATATCCGCAGAGAGTTCGGCTGGAATGTGGTCGTTCCGCAATATGAACAAACTATTGAACTAAAGTAAATAACCACCTTAGGAAAAAAAGTTAAATAACATTACCCGTTTTAGATTGTAAATATCAAAGAAAGCGGGCGCAAAGCTGTAGCCCTTCCCGACCTGAAATTATTATCAAGGATTTTGGTAAAACCATATCTTCATTCAAGATAAGGCGGAAAAAGATAAGTTAAACACATTTTTAGGTTAGGAAGGGCTACAGCTCTGCGCCCGCACTAAACGCGGCTTTACAGATAAAGTTAATTTTTCGCAGAAATATCCGTAAATTCGGCGTTTGAAATTTTAACATCAGAGGTCGAATTTTAAGTGAAAAAAGCTACTTAAAGATTGTTTCATCTGTGAAACAATGCTATACTTTTCTTGCTTAAAAATATGATTACAATCGGCAAAAAGATCGGGCATTACAGGCTGAATTCCGCCATCGGTGCGGGCGGAATGGGCGAAATTTATCTGGCGCGCGATACGCGTCTCAGGCGCGATGTGGCGATCAAGATTCTGCCGGAAGAACTGACTAAAAACTCCTTGTCGGTATCGCGTTTTATGCGCGAAGCATATTCGGCTTCCGCGCTGAATCATCCGAATATTC
>CAYUGW010000650.1:0-2679 GCA_964444245.1 uncultured Blastocatellaceae bacterium
ATTTCATCGTGTCGCGGCTGACCTTTTGCAGCAAACTGCCGCCGATTCCGAAAGCGATATTGGAAGCCGAAAAGCCTTCCGTTTTCAATCTTTCCAAAATTTCATTGATCGAATCTTCGTTCACGCCGTCGCCTTGAATGATGCGGACGTTTTTCAAAACTTTGTAGCCTTTTGAATTTACGTCGAACCCGAATTTTTCGCCTAAAAGTTGCGCGACTCGCGAGACGACTTCGACCGGTTCGCCCGAATCGGGGCGAATAATGAGCGTCGCGCCCGAATCAATAACTTCCTGCCGAAGCTCTTCGCCCCAGATTTTTTCGACCGCGTTAAAGATATTCCACGAATCGGAAACAACCGCAACGAGCGCGCCGGGTTTGGCAAAATTTTCGAGCATATTGCGATAAGCTGAAATTTCATTGTCGCGCCCCCAAGCCGTAATGGTCGAATGTTCGGCGGCAGGAATCGAAAAACCAGCCATTTCCGAATTATAGAATCTGCGGTGAATCAGAAGTGCGCTCATTGTGTCCGTGCCGAGAAAATTCACGAGATGCGCCGCGCCGCCGATTGCCGCCGTTTCCTGCGATGAAACGCCGCGCGAACCGAAATCGTGAACCTTAAAAGCGATTTCCTCGCCGGGCGCGTCCGCTGTTTCCCGCAAAAATTTATAGACGTTTCTCTTTATGTAAAAGCTTTGCGTCGCAACCGTACACGGATACCAAATCCGCATCAATTGCGTTTCAAACCAGCTCGGCAGCCAGTAAAATTCCGCGTCCGTATTTTCGACCGTCATCAGCACGTTTCGCGTCGGAATTACCGAACCTTCCGCTACAGCGCGAACTCGAAGCGGCAATTTCCCGTTATGTTTTTTTACGAGCCGCGTCCAGCCTTCATAATTAAAAGGCTCGCCGTGCGCGGTGATCACTTCACGGGCTTCTTCGACCGCGTTTTGCGTAAATCTTTCTAAAAAGAAACGCTTCAAAATATACTGCAAACCGAAAAAAACGGTTTCCGTATAATCCCTTTCGCTCCCGCGCGATTCGAGATAAGAATGCACAAGGCTTGTGTTCGGCGGGTATTGCACCCAATGCGAAGATTTATAGCTGTCCGTGTCAATTATTCTATTTATTTCAAACATATTTTTTGTCTCCTATTGTTCGGTTTTCTACCCGAAAACCTAGTTTGATTTTGGATTTTAGATTTTGGATTTCGGATTTTTTTAATCCCCAAATTTAATCCTCATTTCAAAAATCATTCTTGTTAAAAATTAAAAACATCCGCAAAAGCATTATAAACTTTCTTCGTTTGCGTTTTATCGTAAATTGCCAAAACTACGCGCTCGAAACAATTTTTAAATTCGCCTTTTAATAATTCATTAAAAATACGCGCGATCATATTCGGATCGTTTTGGAAAACTCCGCAGCCCCACGCGCCTAAGATCAAAGTTTTGTGCTTTTCTTTATTGGCGATCCACAGAAATTTTCGGGCGCGTTCTTTATTTGCGCTTTCGATCTTTTCGATATTTTTCGCTTCTTTTTGTTTGACGACACCGGCATTGACGGCGGGCGAAGTCAAAAAGGAAACGAGATAAGGCTTTTGAATCAAACTCCCGTCGTCGTTGCGGAAAACCGGAGTTTTGGGCGAATAGATCATCCAATCGGAATAAAGACATGAAGTTCCGCAGCGATTGTATTCATACATTTCAAAATTCGCCGTCAAACACGGATAAAGCGCGGAAGAACGCGCCAGAGATTCTTCCTGCGCCTGCGCTCCGCCCAAAAAACCGCCGCCCGGATTTTTCGCCGAAGCGAAGTTTAAGACGAAAGGATTTGCATTTTCGTCTTCTCTGCAAATGCGTTTCGCCGCTTCGAGCGTTGTTTCATCGGTGATCTCAAACTTTGTTTCGTCCGTGATTTTCTTCAATTCAAAATTTTCGGGAAAATCTTCAGTGCGAAAAAGTTTTGAATTTTTAACGGCAGTTTCGGTTTCATCTTTAATTGAAACCGTTTCGCCGAGATTGTTTTGATAAATTCCTTCTTCAATAATTTTTAATGTTAATCTTGCAATTTCCTTTCTTTTCATTTTTACCTCTTTTTCGATTTTCTACCTGAAAATCTACATAAAATGTTTAACTATTTTTCGCGTTTCAATTCTTCGCGAAGCACCATTTAAAGTTTGCCGAGCATATTTTTTCCGCTTCCGTCGCCGCCGTCAGCCCAGTAAAAATCAAGGTGCGTGTGTTCGACCAATTCAGCATCTTCGGTTTCGAGTAGAATTTTTTTCAGTTCTTTATTCTGAGTAAATTTTGCTCGAAGAGCTTCGCGCATAATGTCGTCTTTGATTTCTTCCCAATCTTTGCGAAGCGGAAATTTTCGATTTCTGCCGAGATTTGCGGCTTCTTTTGGAGTCGGGGCAAGTCTGACTTTTTCTTCAAATTCCGTTCCGGCGAATTTTTGCGCCTGAAAATAATGCTCGCTCGTTTTCCAGATTTTATCCTTCAAAAAAATGTGATGACGCGAAAAATTTGAGAAACAACCGTATTTACCAGTCGCTATATAGAAATTTATAACTTTTTTGTCTTCCATAATTTCTCCTATAAACCTAAGAAATATTTGATAATGTGAATGTGATCTTCGAAGAATTCGTCTTCTTTTTCACCAAGCGCGGAAAGCGGAAGCCAGA
>CAYUGW010000651.1:0-2672 GCA_964444245.1 uncultured Blastocatellaceae bacterium
TATCAACTGTCAGCTATCAGCTATCAGCTATTTTACAGTTGATAAATCTGTAAAATAGGTAATAGCTGATAGTTAATAGTGAATAGTTGCGGACGATTAAAAGGTTTTAGCGGTCAATTCGCGCTACTTATGAAACAAACTGAATTTAAAAAATAGTATGACCTAACCAGTTACGAAAAACTTAAAATTGGAATCAATTGACAAAACCCGGACGCGATTGCGTGTCTTTTACTTCCCAGACGACGGCAATTTGCGCGACCGCCACAAAAGCGACTCGTTCGTGTTCATCGCGAAGATGCAGAATCCCGTCTTTTACGTCAACAATATCGCCTCTGACGGTCGTGCTTGCGCCGAAGGCAATATCAACTTTTTTATTTATTAACTGTTTCAAAAATTCTTCCATTATTTTCTCCAATATCTAATTTGTGTTTGAAACTCCAAACATTTTAAAAACGATTTCGATAAGCGGCGGCGCGTCCGGCTGCTGCCCAGCGGCTCGGCGTGTTTTCTGCCGTTTTTGTTTTATTTACAGAAGTTTTCTGTTTATCGCCGTAAGCTAAAGCGGCGGCGACCAAAGCCAGATCACGCGAAGTTTCGTCCAATTCTTTTGCTTTTTTGCGTTCGTTAAATCGCTCGATAAACCCTGTGTCGAGTCGTCCTTCGATAAATTCCTCATCCTCGACGATTTCGCGGAAAAACGGCAGAGTCGTCTTGATTCCGCCGACTTCGTATTCCTGAAGCGCGCGGCGCAGACGGTCAATCGCTTCTTCGCGCGTTTTGCCGTAACAGGCGAGTTTCGAGATCATCGGGTCGTAATAGATCGAAACTTCCGCACCTTCCGTTACGCCGCCGTCATCGCGCACGCCGTTTCCGTTTGGAACTCTCAGACGCGTAATGCGCCCCGGCGACGGGAGAAAATTATTTTCCGGGTCTTCGGCATAAACGCGACATTCGATGGCGTGAGTGTTCCACGAAATGTCGTCTTGCGTGAAAGAAAGTTTTTCGCCGCTTGCCACTAAAATTTGCTCGCGTACGAGATCAATTCCGGTCACCAATTCCGTTACGGGATGTTCGACCTGAAGACGCGTATTCATTTCCAAAAAATAAAAAGATTTATCCACGTCCGACACGAGAAATTCGACCGTTCCCGCGCCGACGTAATTTACCGCCCGCGCCACTTTTATCGCCGCTTCGCCCATTTCGGCGCGAAGATTTGCGTCATTAATCGGCGAAGGACATTCTTCGACGACCTTTTGATGTCGCCGCTGAATCGAACATTCGCGTTCGCCTAAGTGTACGTGATTGCCGTGTTTGTCGGAAAAAATCTGAATCTCGATATGACGCGGGCGAACGATCGCTTTTTCGACATAAACCGCCGAATCGCCGAAACTTGCCAAAGCCTCGCTTTGCGCCGCGTCGAGCGCGTTTTTCAAATCCGATTCGTTTTCAACGAGGCGCATTCCTTTTCCGCCGCCGCCTGCCGAAGCTTTGAGCATTACGGGAAAGCCGTATTTATTGGCGATTTCAATCGCTTCCGCCGCCGAATCCAGAGGTTCGGTCGTTCCCGGCACGACCGGAACGCCCGCTTCGATGGCAATCTTCCGTGCCGACATTTTTCCGCCCATGCCTTCCATCGCTTCCGGCGAAGGTCCGATGAAAACGATGCCCTGTTTTGTAACTTCGCGGACAAATTCGGCGTTTTCCGACAAAAAACCGTAACCCGGATGAATCGCTTCCGCGCCTGTTGTTTTCGCCACCTCGATGATCTTTTCCCATCTGAGATAACTTTCATTCGACGGCGGCGCACCGATCAGATAGGCTTCATCCGCCATCCGAACGTGAAGCGCATCCTGATCGGCTTCGGAATAAACCGCGACCGTTTTTATCCGCATATCGCGGCAGGCACGAATCACCCGGACGGCAATTTCTCCACGATTGGCGATTAAGATTTTCTTAAACATAATTCATTGATTCCAGATTTCAGATTCCAAATTTCAAATTGTTTCTATCTGAAATCTGAAATCTGAAATCTGGAATTTAAACTAAAATAGAGCTTCCGTGATGTTTCGGGTCGTAGCGAACGCCGATGCTTGCTCCGGGAGCGTATTTCAGCGGCTCTTTTGCCTGTTCTTCACTTAAGACTTCGCTCGATTCAAAATCCGCTCCCTGCACGCTGTAAATGTAATAAACAATTGTTTCGCCGGTTTCCGAAATTTCATTGTCAATTATTTCCCCGTCGGTGATGCGTCCGTTGCGTAGCAAGTTTTCACGATAGCGAGTTTCTAAATCAATCTCTTTCTTCTTCCGAAAAACATCAAAAATTCCCATAATTATTCCATTTCAAGAGGAGGTTTATTATAACGCGCACGTAATTTATTGATTGTCGCCAAAACCGCCGGACGCTGAATAATCCGCGCTTCGAGCGGACGTTTGCCGGGAATATCGAGCATAATCAAACCGAGCAAAATCGTCAGAAGTCCTTGTCCCGGAACGCCCGGAAGCGATAAGATGATGCCGAGTAAAATCAAAAAAACGCCTAAGAGATTTTTTAGAATTACCGCGCTCCAGCGAACAAACCAGGGCTTGCCGGGCATAAAATCCTGTGTGTAATGCGGGCTGAAATAATTTGCCGGAAGTTTGACCATGACGATTCCGACGACAATCAGGCTGAA
>CAYUGW010000652.1:0-2671 GCA_964444245.1 uncultured Blastocatellaceae bacterium
GTGAAAAAGTTTTTTGTCTTTTCTAATCCGCGATATTGATTGATTTTACGTGATTTGAAATTGAACCGCTTAGAAATTTAGCCTTTTCTCTTAAATCATCAAGTTCCGACTTTTCGAGATAACCGACTGCAAATGCGACAAATAATTGACTTCTGATTTCTCCAGCCGAACCTTTGGCGATGTTAAGAAAATTCAAATATTCTTTACGCGAACGCCGTTCAAACCCTTCGGCAATATTACTGGAAATTGAAACCGCCGAATCACGCATTTGATTTTTCAAGCCAAAATCGTTTTTCAAGCCTTTCTTTTCCGTAATCAGGTAAATATCTTTGGCAAATTCAACCGCTTTTTGCCAAATAAACAAATCCTCAAAACATTCGATTTTCTTCTTCGCCTTTTTTTCATTCAAGTCTATTTATTCCTCAAACTTTTCTGATTCAAATAACTTTTTCACTTTTTCACATTTAAACTTTTAAACTTTTTTCTTATAAAGTTTTTAAGATGTTCTCGGTTTCTATCGCGGTTTCCTTGATGCTTTCAACGCCGTCGAGCAATTCATCGAGCTGACCGGAAAGTTCGCTCGGCGATTGCATGGTCACGATTTGATCGGCGATCAGTTTGAATGAATTTTCGATTAAATCCAATTGCCCGTAGGCGACATTTAAATAACGGCGGATTTCCTGTACGCGTTCGATTCTTTTTGAAAGAACGATCAGATTTTTATTCGCAATTTGAAATTCGATCTCGGATGATTTCTCTTTATTAGCATCAACATAATTTTTCCAGCGCGCCAGTTCTTCCGTAAGTTCTTTAACGTCAACCGTATTCAGATAATTTTCGTAACGCGCACAGGTCAAGCCCAAATCAATAAAGGAATTGACCAGAATCGAAGTTTTTGCCAGTTCATCGCGCAGAAGATTTCCCGTAAACGAAGGATTTTGCGCGGCAAGCTGCTGAATCTGCTGTTCTCTGCCGATCAGATTCATCACGCGCTGCTGTCCGTATTGGCTCAAACTCTGCACTTTTTCCATCCGGTGCTGTTTGTCGAATTCGAGTTTTTCTTTCTGGTAAATCGGATCCCAAACGGCGCGTTGCATAAAGCGCGACTGCGAACCGTGAAGCAGCCAAAGACCTTCGAGACCGAGCGCGGCGACGGCGATAAACGGATTGAGCGTCAAAATGGATGCGGCAACCGCGCCGCCGAGCAGCGCGAGATTATACGGATTGGCAAAAGCGTATTTCAGATAAGAAGGCTTTTCGGGAAATTTATCTTGCGTGGCTTCAAGATTCGGAATTTCCGACAGATGTATATCCTGCGCCTGATGCGCGGCACGGTTTTTCTGCTGCGTCATCTGCCGCTGATTCGGAAATTTTTGTTTTTGAGAAGAACTCATTACTTCTTAATTCTATACTTTTTTTCGGTTTTGTTTATTAGACATTATCGGAAATAAAAAGATTGTTTACGAAGTCGAACGCTATTCGTTTTTAACTATTCGCTATTAACTGATTTTTACACGAAAAATAACGAATAGTTAATAGTTAATAGCGAATAGTTTTTTTCTCTCGCCTATTTCCGATAATGTCTATTAATGTTTGTTGTCTTTCGGAATATGTTCTCGTTGAGCTAAAATCTCTTTCAAATTATTATATTCTTTTATCCACTTCGGACTATCTTTAAATTCAATGAAATCAGATTCTTGATAATTTTCAACATTCTGATCTGATAACTCTAATGATTCTTCACATAGAAGCAGACGTTTGAGTCTTGCAAGAAGTCTGTTAGTTGATAAAGCTTCTAAATCACTTCGGGACATTGGCAATAATTTTCTACGCTTCATTATTCAACAAACTCTAATTCTCATAAAGCATTTGCAGTAATTGATTTTCGACGGCGCGAAATTCCGCTGTTGATTTTAATGTAATATCCTTGGTCGGAAAAAGCGGAACATCAATGCGGTGAACGATCTGCGCCGGGCGATGCGATAAAACATACGCCGTATCAGCCAGATAAACCGCTTCGGAAACGTCGTGCGTTACGAAAATGATTGTGTTGTTTTCCTTGTGCGAAATATCGAGCAATAAACTCTGCATTCCCCAGCGCGTCTGCGGATCGAGCGCACCGAACGGTTCGTCCATCAACACGACGCGCGGATTATTGATTAGCGTTCGCGCAATCGCCACGCGCTGTTTCATTCCGCCGGACAAGTCTTTCGGATAACGATTGGTAAAATCCGCCAGACCGACCTGTTTAATAATTGCATCGGAAAGCTCGCGGCGTTTATCTTTCTTAACGCCCTGCAGTTTCAACCCGTATTCGACGTTTTGGCGAACGGTCAGCCACGCAAACGAGGTGTAAGCCTGAAAAACCATTCCGCGATCGCGACCGACATCCGTAATTTTTTCATCATCAACAAACACTTCGCCTTTCGTCGGCGGCATCAAACCCGCGATCGCTTTTAAGATCGTAGATTTGCCGCAGCCTGAAGGACCTAAAAATACAATAATTTCGCCCGTTTCGGGCTTGTCGGGAACGTCAAACGAAACGTCTTTGACCGCTTCGGTTTTTTCGCCGTTGCGCCCGACGTAAGTTACCGAAAGATCTTTGACGCTTAGTTTCAGCGGTGTTTCTTCGGGTTGATTATTAGTAATTTCTGTTTGTTCCTGCATTTTC
>CAYUGW010000653.1:0-2657 GCA_964444245.1 uncultured Blastocatellaceae bacterium
GTGAAAAGTGATAGGTTTTATCGAAGAATTATCTTTCACCTTTTCCCTTTCACCTTTTACTTATTCCGAAAGTATTTTTCCTCAGCAAAAATTCTGAAACACTACCGAATTATTTTGATAAAGCCTTTGTGTTAAACCTCTAATTTCTAAAAAACGAATTTTGCCGAAAGTTGAATCGTTCGCGCTCCGCCGTAGAGATAAAACGGCGTGAAATTTCCGCTTCCGAAGGTTGAATTCGTTTTTCCGAAATAGTAATCGGGCTGAAAATTTCCGTCTGAAAAAAGCGTTCCCAGACTTCCGCTCATATCCGCAAAATTCGTAGTATTCAATAAATTATAGGCGTTGATTGATAAATCCAGACGCATATCGTTGGTAAAACGAATCCGTCTTTGCAAGCTCGTATCGAGTTGAAAAAGCGGGAAACCGCGCAAAGAATTACGTGCGAGTGTGCCTTGTTCGGTAGAATTCGGAATCGAAAAAGCATTCGGATTCAGACTTTTGATCGTGTTTTCATTCAAATAAACGGGCGTGTTTGCCATTAAATCGGCGCGGACGAATTCTTTGCCGAAATCGTTTATTCGAAAATATCCGACATTTACGGGGAAAGCCGTTCGCGCATTGGCAAAGGCGAAAATCGACCAATCTTCCGTCAGACGTTTTGCCCAACCGCCGCTAAAAAATGACGGAATATCGTAAACGCCGTAAACGCTGAACTGTTGACGCACGTCAAAATCCGACGAGCCGCGTTCTTTGTTCAAATCCGCTGAAACAAAATTTGTTTCACGCAGATGAGTTTCGGGCGAAAAATTGTCCTTTGATTTTGAAAGGGCGTACCGCGCATTAAACGAAAAACCGCTTGAAAACCGGCGTTCAAAACGCATTTGAAGTGATTTGAAATCGGATTCCGCCTCGTTGTTTGTCAGGCGGACAAAATCGAAATTCGGGTCGGCATTTATGTGTGTGCGGGTCAGAAAAAGTTTGCGTCCGAACGAAGCCGCATAAGTTGCCGTGAAAATGTGATTACGGAAAAATTCCTGCTGAAATTCGGCAAAAACGTGCCAGGTGCGCGGCGTTTGCAGATCGTCTTTGAAAACCAGTAAAGGGTTGAGGATGTCGGTCGGTGTTGCGTTGAAAAGGGAATTTCGGGCAACATTTCCGCCGGCAAAGGGAAACGAATTGGCGAAAATTTCGCTTGCAGGCGGATTTCCGTAATCGAAATACAGCCCTGCGCCTCCGCGAATTACGCTTCTGCCGCTTCCCGTAAGATCGAATGCCAAGCCGATGCGCGGCGCGAAATTGCTTAAATTATCGGGCATTTGCGGCGTTGCGCCTTGAAAAATCGCGTTTGGCGCACTGACTTCCGGCGCAAAATCCGCGTCCCAACGCAGACCGAAATTAAGATTTAGTCTAGGTGTTACGCGAAAATTATCCTGTGCGAAAAGCGAAAAGTTATACAATTCGGGCGATTCTGACGCATTGCGCGTCATTTCCGAAATCCGCGATGCCGTTGCGTTTAAGCTTTGGCTGACTCCGGCAAACAAAACGCTTCTTTCGGTCGGTTGTGCGCCGATGTCGAGCGAAAGGCGGCGAAAATCCGCGCCGAAAGTGAATTGATGATTATTTAAAATCCAATCAACCGTGCCGCTCGTTTGAAATTGGTTGACAATTGTTTCCAGCGGACTGCCGACGGCGATTGCCGAATTTTTGCCCGCAAAGTCGTATTTTAAGAAGTTAAAAGACGAAGCCGGCAATAAACTAGCACCGCCGAAATTATCAATCGAAAATTGCTGTCCGATCCGGTTGCGGCTGAAATTTACGCGCCCGTCAATCACCACCGTCGAACTCGGCATAAAGTTCGTCCAAGCCGTAAACGAGCCGGTTTTTGTATCGAATCGCCGCAAAGTGTTGAGCGAAAAATCTTTGTCGGCGCGAAGCGAGGCATTTGAATCGGAGAAATTATAGCGTCCGCCGATTCTGATATTGTCCAGCGGCTGCGTATCGATCCGCAACTTGAAAATATCATTGGCGGCGGGGTTTGTGTAGGTTGCCGCGAATTCGGCGAAACCTTCGGAAGTCGTTTGCCCGTTCTGAACCGGAAAAGCATTCAAAAGCGCACGAATCTCGGGCGAAGCCGTTTGGCGCGAACTGAAATTCGGGACTTCGGAAACTGTAAAACCCTTTTGACGAAGCCGCAAACCTTCATAACCGCCGAAAAACCAAGCCTTATCTTCCCGGATAAATCCGCCGAGCGTTCCGCCGAATTGATTCAGGCGCGACGGCGGACGTTTCAATTCGTTCGAATTGGCGAAAAAGTCGTTGGCATTTAGATTTTCATTGCCGAAAGTTTCAAAAACCGAACCGTGAAACTGATTGGTTCCGCCTCTTGAAGAAAAACTTATCTGCGCTCCGGCAACACGTTGTTCTTTCGCCGAACTCATTGTTTTGATAGATACTTCCTGAATTGAACCGGACGCTGATAAATTATTGGTTCCGCCCGAAGCGGTAAGCGTCGGCAATCCTCCGGCGTTTTTGGAAAGCGAGGTTTCGTCCGGCGAAATCCCGAGATTTGCCGATCCGTTATCAACCGTAAAATTATTTGAAGTCGGACGCTGACCGCTTGAAGAAACAAGACCGCGTTTTTCAACCCCAGCCGGGCT
>CAYUGW010000654.1:0-2657 GCA_964444245.1 uncultured Blastocatellaceae bacterium
GTGCAGTCGAATCAATTTCCGCGTGCGCTCGATCTTGCCAAATTTTTTCGCGCGAAAAATATCAAAACGGCAATCGGCGGCTTTCACGTTTCGGGAACGATGGCGATGCTCAAAGACCGGGACGCGCACGTTCAGGCGGCTTTGGATTTGGGCGTAACGCTGTTTGCGGGCGAAGCGGAAGGTCGGCTCGGGCAGGTTTTAATTGACGCTTTCGAGAATAAATTGCCGGAAATCTATAATTTTATGGACGATCTGCCGAATATCGAAGCGGTCGCCACGCCCTTGCTTCCGGCGGAAAGAGTTCACTTGACGGCGGGCGCGACGACGAGCTTCGACGCGGGACGCGGCTGTCCTTTTTCGTGTTCGTTCTGCACGATCATCAATGTTCAGGGCAGAAAATCAAGGCGGCGTTCGCCTGAAGACATCGAAAAACTGATTCGTGCAAATGTCGCGCAAGGGCTTCATTCGTTTTTTATCACCGACGATAATTTTGCGCGAAATAAAGATTGGGAAATTATTTTAGACAAACTTATTTATTTACGCGAAACGGAAAAATTAAAGATCAGTTTTATCATACAGGTTGATACGCTTTGTCATAAAATCCCGAATTTTATCGAAAAATCCAAACGCGCGGGCGTGAAAAGAGTTTTCATCGGTCTGGAAAACATCAATCCCGATTCGCTTTTAGGCGCGAGCAAACGGCAGAATAAGATCACCGATTACCGCGAAATGCTGCTCGCGTGGAAAAATGTCGGAATCGTTACCTACTGCGGTTATATTTTGGGTTTTCCGAACGATACGCAGGAAAGTATCTTACGCGACATCGAGATTATTAAAAAGGAATTGCCCGTTGATCTGCTTGAATTTTTCTATCTCACGCCTTTGCCGGGTTCGGCGGATCACAAAAAACTGCACGAAGCCGGCATTGCGATGGACGCGGATTTAAATAAATACGACTTGAATCACGCCGTGACCGCGCACGCTAAGATGTCGAAAGAAAACTGGGAAGAAACTTATCAAAAAGCCTGGGAAACTTATTACACCGACGAACACATCGAAACCGTTCTGCGCCGCGCCATCGCTACGGGAACTTCTCCGGGCAAGACGATGTTTTTTATCACGTGGTTTAAGGGCTGTATCGGCATCGAGGGAATTCATCCGCTCGAAGGCGGCTTTTTGCGCCGGAAACACCGCAAATCGCGGCGTTCGGAAATGCCGCTCGAAAATCCGCTCGTTTTTTATCCGAAAACTTTGATTGAAACCTTTTGGAAACAAATTAAATGGATTTCGCTTTATCTTCGTCTGCGCCTGATCTACCGAAAGGTGCGCAATGATCCGAAAAAACTCGAATATATGGATTTGGCTCTCGAACCCGTGTTGGAAAACGAAACCGAAACGCGCGAGCTTTTTCAATCGGAAGCGGCGCATAATTTTGTCGAAAAACTAAACCGCATCGAGAAAGCCCGACACGGCGAAACGGTTTAGATTTTTTTTGAATTTCAATAATCAGCCGGACTTCTCACGCCCAAACGGTGTTGATTTAAGACGTGCGTGTAAATCATCGTTGTTGTCAGTTCTTTATGTCCGAGCAGTTCTTGAATGGTGCGAATATCATAACCGTCCTGCAAAAGATGTGTGGCGAAGGAGTGCCGAAGCGTGTGCGGACTCGCCGTTTTGTTAATCCGGCTTTTTCGCATAATTTCCTTGAAAGGCTTTTGCAAACTCGCCGGCGAAACGTGGTGTCGTCCTCTTAAACCCGAACGCGGATTCACGCTCAAGCTTTTTGACGGAAATACATATTGCCAGCAAAATTCCGTTTCGGCGTTCGGGTATTTTCTTGTCAGAGCAAACGGCATTTCGACATATCCTAATCCGATTCGTAAGTCTGATTCATGAAGTTTTTTGACCTTTTCGAGTTGTTTTTGAAGCGGTTCGACCAGTTTTGTCGGTAAAACGGTAAAACGATCATTGCCGCCTTTGCCGTCGCGCACCGTAATTTGCCGGTAGCCGAAATCCAAATCCTTCACGCGCAGACGCAAAGCCTCGATCAGCCGCAAGCCCGAACCGTAGAGCAGATTGGCAAGCAGCCAATTTGTGCCTTTCAGCTCACCTAAAATCATTTTGACTTCCTCTTTTGTCAAAACAACCGGAACGCGCTCGCTCTTTTTGGCAGGAGTAAATTCTTCGAGCCACGGCAGATTGATTTTCAAAACCTCACGATATAAAAACAACAGGGCGAAAAGTGCTTGATTTTGCGTTGAAGCCGAAACAGTTTTCTCGACTGCCAAATGAGTCAAAAACGCTTCGATAGCCGCCGCGCCCAAATCCTTCGGATGTGTGATTTTGTGAAAGTAAATATATTGCCGAATCCAATAAATGTAAATTTTCTCCGTTTCATAACTGTAATGCCGGACACGCATCGTATTACGAACGTCATCAAGTAGTTTTGACATAAGATTTTAGAAAATCTGGTTTAATTTATTTAACGGAATTTTACTTTAACGGAATTATTCACCCGATCACAATCGAATGTCAAGATATTTGTTGACTTCTATTTCCACAATACCGTATAAATAATTCGGTATAACAAAACTGAAATTCGGTTCAATACAAAGTTAGGACAGAGAGCCGATGCAACTTGTGAGCGGCAGACGGTT
>CAYUGW010000655.1:0-2650 GCA_964444245.1 uncultured Blastocatellaceae bacterium
GGCTTTCCATAATTCTGACCGAATCGAAACGCGACAGAACGGGCGGTTCTTCTTCTGGTTCGAATTCAAAATCGGGTTTGGCAATCGAACTTTCAAAAGGTGTTTCACTTTCGTCTTCGACGGTTACAAGCGGTTCTTTTTCCGGTATTTCAGACGCGGAAACCTCCGGTTTTGAAATATCTTCGAGATTTGCATCTTCTATTTCCGAGTGTTCAGAAACAGGGTTTTCAGTTTCTTGCGAAAATGAATGAACGGGTTTATTTTCCTCTTCGCTTAGAGCCGAAGAGATCGGCGGTTCTTCGGCAACAAATTCAAATTTTTCAACTGCCGGAATTTCGATTTCATCAACCTCATTCAATTCCTTTATTTCGGTTTCTTCGTACGACATCATCGAAGATTCGGTTTCATTTTCAAATTCCTGCGTTTTTTCCGGCACAAAATCTTCGAACGCGGCATCAGTCAGAGAACCTGCGGGTTCGGAAACATCTCCGGTATCCGGATAACTGTCTGAAAAATAATCGTTTTGATCGCTAGTTAAAGAAGGTGTTGACGGCGGTACAGCTTCCGGCTCGATATTTTCAACCGGCGGTTCAAACGGTTTTTCTGTATTTTCCGCCGACGTTTCCGCGTTTTCGGAAGTTTCGGTTTGGTAAATTGCCGGATTTTCCGCAACCGGCGAATATGAATCCCAATCATCATTTGGGGAATCTGCTATTTCCTTTGATTTTTCTTCAATCTTTTCTTCAATTGTTGCCTGAATTTCAACAGGTTGTTCTTCAACCGGGTCTTTTTGAAAAACCGGTGTTTCGATTTTCGCAGGTTCTGAAAAATAATCATCCTTTGCTGTTTCCGGTTTGAATAAATCTGCCGGAATCTCGATTGATTCTGTTTTTACATTGATATTTTCTTCGGTGACGGGATTTGAAAAATCATCCGTTTTCATATCGATTCCCGCTTCCGTTTGTTCACCAGCGGAATCGGACACTTTCGCCGCCGAATCAGCCGTTTCCGGCATAGTTTCTGTTTGAACAATCGGCTGGAGAGTTTCTTCAGCCTTCGCCGGACTCGCCGCCGTGTTGCTTCCTGATTCTACCTTGCCGAGTGTTTCCGCCATTTCGGAAGGGCTGATGGCAATGGTATTTTCAGGCGAATCTTCAACATCGTCCGGAAGCGCAACGGGTTCCAAAGAGATACCGCAATGTGGACAAAAAACATCAATTTCCGCGACTTGTTCGCCGCATTCGTGACAATAAGCCATTTTTTTAAATTTCCAGTTTTCTTTAGTGTTTGTTAATTATTATTTATGTTAAAACGCAAAAATGTTTTACCGACAATTATTTCATCGCCATTATTCAAGATATGCGCATTGCCGGGAATTAAACGTCTGCCGCGATTAATATACGTCCCGTTGGTCGAGCCTAAATCTTCAATCGAATAATTATCTCCGGCACAAATAATCCGGGCGTGCCGCCGCGAAACCTTTGCCTCCGAATCGAAAGCATCCAAATCGACATCCGGGAAAATACCGTTATCGGCATCCCAACGTCCGATATAGGATTCTTCGGCTGACAAGTTAAACTCCGTTCCGACCGCATCGCCGCGTTCGATCACGAGAGTCGCGTGAACGCCTTGTCTTTTCGGTTTTATTTGCTTTTCCACGTCCTTTTTCAACTCTGTAAGCTCCTCATCGAGCGGCAAAATCCCGACCGAAGTTACATTGGTTGATTGAAACACGGGTTTTTCCGAAACTTGCGTGATAAAACTTTGCGGTTCGATATTTGTGATTTCTTTCTGCACTCTGTTTAAAGCAGTTCCGCATTCATCACAAAATTGTGAACTTTCAATGTTTTCCGTACCGCAAACCTGACATTTGATCATTTTTCATTTACCTTACGCTGTTTTTGAAAAGAAAATATAACGACAAATTATTTTAACCTTTAATCCTTTGTTCGTAAATCGTAAATCGTCGGTCGAGATTCGTCAATATTTAATTTTTATTCAAATTCGTTTATTTCAGGCAGTGTTTCAAAATACCTTAGATTATACATTTTTTTGAAACTATTTCGTATTTGTCCGCGTAGATAGGACTTGACGCACACAAGCAAAATTATTTGCGTTATTGTATAATTAATAAATAAAAAATTAAACACTTTAGAAGAGGACTAATAAAAATGGCTATTAGCCGTAAAGGAAAAATCATCATCGGTGCAACCGCCGCCGTACTCGTTCTTATTATTATAGTTGTCAGCATTTTTGCAACCCGCAAGGACACACCCGAAGTAACTGCTGTAAAAATTGAAACAAGGCGCGAACTAAAATCTAATGTAACCGCTTCGGGCGAAATCCGTCCGATTCAATTTATAAATCTGACGAGTGAAGTTCAAGGTCGAATTGAAGAAATCTATGTCAAGGAAGGCGACAAGGTCGATGCCGGAACGCCCCTTGTCAAGCTCGACCCGACACAACTTCAATCCAGCACCGACGCGCAGCTCGCCGGTTTGCAAGCCTCGCAAAATGAAGCGCAGGTTACGCAATCGCAGATTACAGCCGCGCAAAATCAACTTTCGCAAGCGCAGCAGGGATTAAACGCGTCGCAAGCAGCGGTTGATACGGCACTGCAGCAGGTTGCCACGGCGCGCCAGCAAGTCGT
>CAYUGW010000656.1:0-2645 GCA_964444245.1 uncultured Blastocatellaceae bacterium
CTAAAAAACTTCCGACCGCCGTATCATTTCTTTAAGAATCGCTTTTTCCCCGTCGGTCAAAGTAATTTCATATTTTTCGTAAAGCGCGGCGAGTCTTGCAAGGCGCATCGAACGGCTTGTTTCGTCGCGGATTTCGGAAATCGTTTCGAGGTTTTCGTGCAGAAAGGTGCGCGCTTTTTCGGTTTCGCCGTATTCCTGAAAGCGTACGGCAAAGGCATTGTAGGCTTCCGAGCGCGAGGCTAATTGCGGGACGGTTTCGCAGAGCGTCGCGGCTTCGTTTAAGACGGCGAGGGCTTTTTCGCGTTCTCCGGCGTTGTGCTGCGCATCGCTGATGCCGACGAGCGCAAACATTCGGGTCGAATCTTCAAAAATCGCATTTAAAGCCTGGCGCGACATTTCTTCGTTTCCGGCGGCGGCGCAAATCTGCGCGATCTGCGAAAGTGCCGCGAGCTGCTGCATTTCGTCTATGTTTTCCTGCGCGATTTCAATGGCGCGTTCCGCTCTTTCAAATCTGGCAAACTGGACGGCAACCGTCCCTAACAGCGTGAATCGGGCTTTGCTGTCGCGGATTTCGTTGTCGCGCTGGGATTTTAAGATCGAATATGCTTCATCTAAGGTTTCGACCGCTTCATCCTGTTCGCCGTTTTTCCAGAATATCTGGGAAAACCCGACCAGAGTCGAGGCAACTTGAGTTTTATCGCCGACCAGATCGAGTGTGCGGTCGGCTGATTCCATATTTCCGGCTCGCAGGAAACCGACCGCAATTGCCGCAAAAAGTTTATCGCGGTGAACGCCGTCAATTCTTTCGGCGAAAATCCGTGCGTTTTCAAATAATTCCAAGGCACGCGCCTTTTCTTCGAGTTCGTTAAAATAATTGGCAATATCACAAAACGCACGGACTTTTTCTTCGTAATACTCGATTTCATTCGCCGCTTCGACCGCCGCTTCGAGAAATTCGGCGGATTTTTCCGTGTTGCCGTTTTTCTGATAATGAACGGCGATATTCTGCAAAGCGGTCGCTTTTGAAGCCGGAAAATCAATCATTTCAAGCGTTTGCAAAGCCGCTAATTCATCATCATTGATTACCTGATGAAGCGCAATATCGGCAAAAGCGTCGTCCGGATGCGAAAGACTTTCGACGATTTCGAGAGCTTTTTCGGCTTCATTCTTAGCGGATTTTTGCAGCGCAATCCGTTCCCGCGCCATTCCTTGCGTGCCGGAATCTTCAATGGATTCAACGAGTTGAAACGCATATTCATCGTCATCAATCGCCGCGCATTTCTCTGCAACAGACATTAAAAGTTTGTCGCGGACGAACGGATCATCAACCGAATCGGCAAGCTGCGCCGCCAGATCAACTTCGCCTTTTGCAATATAAAACGGGACAATTTCGCTCATCGCCTCGCCATGTCCTTCCGCGCTCGAAATCGATTCCGCCAAAAATGCCGCACACGCGAGCAGATTTTGTTCCGCATCGCCAATTAATATAAGATGTTCTGCCATATTTTAAAGTTTAAAAGTAGAAAAGTTTAAAGGTGAAAAAGTTCAAATTGTTCGCAATGAAAGTTTAAAGGTGAGAATAAGAAAACAGGAATGAAATTTTCAAGAAAATTTAAACTTTTTCACTTTTTCACCTTTAAACTTTTTCACTTTATGCGAAGACGCGCCGCGCCGATTCCGGCATCCAGTCGGCGAGAGATTTTGTTACGGAATCGGCTCCGGCTTCGCGCAGACGTTCGGTTGACACCGTGTTCGGCACGCCGAGCGTCATCAAACCGGCGCGTTTTCCCGCCATAATTCCCTGCGGCGAATCCTCGATCACAAGGCAATCTCTGTGAACCATCGGATTACGCCCGCGCCGCATCCGTTCGGCATCAATCAGATTAAATCCGGTCAGATAACATTCGGGATCGGGTTTATGCTTGGAAACGTCTTCCGCGCTGACGATGGTCAAAAATGACGAACGCAGACCGATCTTTTCCAGCACAAATTCGATCTCATCGCGCAAAGCCATACTGACAATGCCGAGCGCGAAATCTTTTTCCATCTTTTTGATAAAGTTTTCAACTCCCGGAAAAAGCGGAACTTCCTTGTCGACAAATTCGCGCCAACGCGCCGATTTTACCTCGATCAATTGCACGATCTTTTCATCCGAACATTCTTTTTCAGCGCGTTCGAAGGCATTTTTGACATAAGCTCTGTCGTCCATTCCGAGACACGCGTAATAATCCTCTTCGGTCATCGCGATGTCTTCTGCCTTCAAAACTTCCTGATAAGCCTTCAAATGCAGAGGTTCGTCGTTGATAATCACGCCGTTAAAATCCATTAAAATTGCTTTGATCATTATTTTAAAATTTTCCTTGTAAATGGCAGAAACCCGAATGTAAATGAGAGTGCTTTCAAAATAGCAAGCACCCTCCATAACTGTCGGGTTTCTGCCTTTTTTCTGAATTGATAGAGTATTTTACACTTAAAAAGCGATTTGCCGCAAATTAGAGAAATTTCTCTTCAAACATATTTCCGCGCCCTAAAATGCCTTTCGGATCAAAAGCGCGTTTAAGTTGCGCCATTTCGTTTAAAAATCTTTCGCCGTACATTACGTAAAGATAATGTTTCTTTAATTTACCGATTCCGTGTTCGGCGGA
>CAYUGW010000657.1:0-2639 GCA_964444245.1 uncultured Blastocatellaceae bacterium
AGCTTCCCGAATTTGCCGATAAAATACAGCCCGCAATCGAGATCAGCGTCGTTTTCCCCGAACCGCTCGCGCCGAGCAGCAAAAGCAATTCGCTTTCAAAAACGTCCAGATCAACATTTTTCAGCGCGTGAACCGCCGTTTCGCCCGCGCCGTAGGTTTTGACGAGGTTTTTTACTTCAATCGCTTTTTTCATTTTTCACCTTTTACCGTCCACCAAACCCAAATTATCAGCGGAATTTGCAGAACAACGCGAAACCATTGATAAAACGAGTTACTCATAAAACCGCCGAGTTGAATATTTTCCAAAGCGACGTAAATATTTGCCGGAAAAACCGCCAAAAGCAGCAGAATCAAGCCGTAACTCGCCGCTTTTTTTGTTTTGGAAATAATCAGACCGATGCCGCCCAAAATCTCGAAAACGCCGCTGATATAAACCATCATTAGAGGAAAAGGGATAAACGGCGGCATCAGTTTCATAAATGTTTCGGGAATCAGAAAATGCGAAACGCCGGCAAAAACAAACGTCAAACCCGTGCCGATTCGCGCATTATTCTTAAAATCTTTTATCGGATTGATGCCTATTTTCGAGGCTAAAAATAAAATTCCCGTAAAAATAAAAATCAAAAAGAAAACAGTCATCTCAAAAAAAAAACTCCTATCCTTTAAAAACCATCGCGGGATCGATCCGCGTTACTTTATTGATCGAAACGACCGACGCGCCGACGCACATCAGAATCGTTAAAATAAACAAACCGCCGATCAATTCGAGCGGCAAAATGATCGCCGTCGTTCCCTGTAATGAAATATAAGAAACCAAAAGCGCGATGCTCATTCCGACCGCGTAGCCGATCAAACCGCTCAAAAACGCCTGCGTAATTATTACTTTATAAAGATAAAAATTCGACGCGCCCATCGCTTTCAAAGTTCCGTATTCGCGTATGTGATCGACAGTCGCCGAATAAATCGTCTGCGCGACGACCACCACGCCGACCAGCAAACCGAGAAATGCCGCGATCAAAACCGTAATTCCCGCGCCCGTGCCGAACATCCAGTAATTGCGCTGTTTTTCCGTCCATTCAGCGCGAGTGTAAACGTCAACGTCTGACACGCGGCTCTTTAAATCCGCTTTAAGTTTCTGCAAATCAACGCCTTCTTTGGCTTTAACAACCAGAAAAAGCGTCTGATCTTCGGGGATTCCGAAAAATGTCTGAGCGTTTTTGAAGGTCGTAAAAACGGGCGGCGAGGTTGTAAATGAACGAACACCGCGTGTAAAACCGACGATTTTCGCGCGGAAACCGCCGATTTCGACCGTTTCACCAATGCGCGACACGCCGAGCTTTTCTTTATAAAGTTCTTCGACCATCACCGCGTCGGGCTGGCGCAAATCTTCCAGATTTCCTTCGACGATCTTGAACGGAATTCCCATTCCGCCGTCAAGATTTCCACCGACCAGCAAAATTCCCGTATCTGCGCCGTTCGGCTTTTTCCAGTTGGCAAATTGAAATATTTGTTTCTCGACGCGCTCGACATCCCTCGAAGCCAAAACTTTGTAAAGTTTCTGTTCGGAAAAAGGAACGCCGTCTTCGGCGTGCGTAACATTTGCCGAAGTTATCCAGAGATCGGCATTTGAATAATACAAAATATCCGAAGTTGCCCGTTGAAAACCGACGAAAAGCCCGAGCTGAATCGAACTCAAAACGACCGAAAAGGTGATTCCGACGAGCGTTACCGCCAGGCGAACCTTATCGTGAAACAAATTTTTTAATGCTAAAGAAGCCATAGCGATTTTGGATTTCAGACTTCGGATTTCGGATTTAAAATTCTTACTTTACAATTCATATAAAATTAACACTGTTAAGTTTCAAAGCAAAAAAATTAATGCTGCAAACCTTTAATCAAAGTTTCGATCGTGTTATCGATCAGCGCATCTTTTTCAACAAACGGAAAGTCCTTATGGGCAATCAAAAGAGATGTTACGCCGTGAATTCCCGCCCAGAGCGTCTGGCTGATCGTTGCCACATCACCGCGCTTGATTTGACTTGCCTTCATCGAATCCGTCACCATTTGCACAATATGTTCAAACGCCTTTTGTCCGCTCGAACCTTCATACGGATGATGTTTTTCGCCTAAATATTCGGAAATCGGCGTGATAAAAGTTACTTCGTAATGATTCGGATATTTCAAACCGAAATCTATGTATGCCCGCATTCCTTTGCGCAGACAGCTGATCGGTTCGTAAAACGTCGTTTCGATTTTCTCGATGTCCTTGATTAATTTTAAAAAAGTTTCATCGCAGATTTGATTCAGCAGATCGGTTTTATCTTTGAAATAAAGATAAATCGTCGTCGGGCTGTATTCGATTTTTTGGGCGATTTTTCGCATCGAAACATTACTGTAACCTTCTTTGGCAAAAAGTTCGCTGGCGGCATCGAGTATTTTCTGCCGCAAATCTTCCTGTTCTTTTTCTCTGCGTTCTTTGATTCCCATAATGCTTAACACTGTTAAGTTAATTTATCGGGTAAAACTTTGTCAAGTTAAATTTTTCTAAATGTATAGTATCTCAAAAATTAAATAACTGGTTAAGCAAGCGGTCTTTGACCGCGTTTCCCTTATAAATTAATGGTGAAACGCGGTCAAAG
>CAYUGW010000658.1:0-2635 GCA_964444245.1 uncultured Blastocatellaceae bacterium
CAGACTCGACAGACTAAGAAATGAAAGTTTTAATCACAGGCGCAAACGGAATGGTGGCGAAGGCGGCGATTGAATATTGCAAATCAATCGGCGACGAAGTTTTGCCTTTGACGCGGCAGGAACTCGATATTTCCGATAGAAAAGCGGTTTTAGATTTGTTTGAAAGCGAAAAGCCCGAAGCGGTTTTAAATTGCGCTGCCTTTACGGATGTTGACGGTGCGGAAACTAATGAAGATATTTGTTACAAGGCAAATGCTTTCGGAGTTGAAAATCTTGCGCTTGCTTCAAAAAAAGTTGATTCGGCTTTTGTAACGATCTCGACCGATTACGTTTTTGACGGCGCGAAAGAAGATTTTTATACGCAGCGCGACACGCCGAAACCTTTAAAGAGCGTTTATTCAAAATCAAAACTCGAAGGCGAGCATTTAGCGAGAAACGCTTATGCGCGTTCGATAATCGTGCGTTCGGGCTGGATTTACGGCGATGGCGGGACGAATTTTCTGAGCGTGATGCACAAACATCTCGCCGACGGCAAACGAATAAAAGCGATCTATGATTCATTCGGAACGCCGACTTTTGCCGAAGATCTGGCAAAACGTCTGCGCGAGCTTGCGACGCTCGATTTGCCCTGCATTTTTCACGTAGTAAACTCCGGCGAGGGAACGAGTTATGAAGGTTTTGCGCGAAAGGTTTGTGAAATAAAGGGTTTCGATACGAATCTTTTGGAAAGCGTTTCGAGCGATACGTTAAAGCGTCCCGCACCGCGCCCGCAAAGTTCAAAATTAAAATGCCTGTTCAGCGAAAAATTCGGACTCGCGCCGCTGCCCGATTGGGAAAATGCGCTCGAAAATTTCTTAAAGTAAAAAGTTTAAAAGTGTAAAGGTTTAAAAGTGAAAAAGTGAAAAAGTTAGTTGATTCAGGGATGACTAACTTTTTCACTTTTAACCTTTTTCACTTTTAAACTTTTAACCTTTCGTATCGTGAATCGAGAATTCTTCAATTTCTTCCATCAAAGGCGTGGAATCGTCATCATTATTGGCATAATATTTATAGGTGTAGCCGTAGCCGTAATAACCGTATTCGACCGAATTCGATTTGATTCCGTTAAGAACCACGCCGTAAATCCGTGCGCCGATATTGCCGAGTCTCTGTTTGAATCTTCGCATCAAATGAAGCGAACTCTTGCCGGCGAGCGCGACCAGCACAACGCCGTCAACCAATGTCGAAAGAATTGCCGCGTCGGTAAAAGAGATTGCCGGCGGCGAATCAATGACGATGTGTTTGAAATTTCCCTTTAAGAATTGCAGAAGATTTTTCATCTCGTTCGAGCTGAGAAGTTCAGCCGGATTCGGAGGAATCGGTCCGCTCGTGATGATTTTCAAATTCGGCAAACCCGGATAGGTTTTTAGCAAATTATCGGGATTTCTCTCGCCGGAGAGATAATTCGTCAAACCGTTCGTATTTTCCATGTCGAAATGAGAGTGAATGCGTGGACGGCGCAGATCGCAGTCGATAATAACGACTTCTGCGCCAGATTGTGCGAGTGTAATTGCCGTATTGATTGCGGTTGTCGTTTTTCCTTCGGAAGGCTGCGAAGAAGTTACGAGAATAGTTTTCGGCGGTTTTCCGGCTGATGAAAAAAGCAGGGAAGTCCGCAGATGGCGATAGGCTTCCGCCATCGCCGAGCGATTGTCTTCGAGCGCAATCAGCGCCATCGAACCCGCGCCGTTACCGTTTTTCGCCGATAAAAGTTTGCGTTTTTCAACGGTGTTTTGATGCGGAATCAGCGCGAGTGTCGGCAATCTCAGATGTCTGCCGATGTCGTCGGAAGTTTTGACCGAATCGTCGAGATAATCGAGCAAAAATGCCAGACCGATGCCCGCCGCCAGCGAGATTAAAAAGGCAACGATGATATTGCGGTTTCTCTGCGGTCCGATCGGCGACATCGGAACTCCGGCTTCGGTCGAAATTTTGATATTGTCCGGACGGCTGCTGGAGATTAAGAGTTCCTGTTCTTTTTGGCGTTGCACGTAGTTATCGAGCAGACCGCGATTCGTGTCAATCGAACGAATCAGAGTAGTTAAGCGGGTTGTGGCAATGCCTTGCTGATTGGCTTTCGCCGTTTCCATATCATACGCCTGCTGAAGCTGTGCTTCGCGTTTGCGGGCGGCATCGAGCTGGGCAGCCATTCCGGTTAAAACTTCTTTAGCCACGTCCTGTTTGATTTTATTCTCGTCGCGCTGGATTATTCCCGGATCTTCTTTTTCTAATTTTGCCAGAAGTTCTTCACGCTTTTTAATTTCTTCCGTTACGGCTACTACTTCCCGATACTCTTCGGTATAACGTGTCAGAAGCTGACTTTTTTTGATGTTTAATTCCCGGATTTGCCCATTGAGTTCCTGAATACGTTTTTCGGAATCGGCTTTTTTCTCGGCAATTTGTTTCCGCATATCTTGCACCGCTTGGTTTTCGCCGAGAACCGCAAAAATTTGTCCGGTCGCATTGGCGCGAACAGCGGCATTATAAGCTGCTTCCATTTTTCGCCGTTCGTCCTGCGCCGCAAGCAATTGACTGCTGGCGGTTTGCAGAATTCCGGCATTTAATTCCTGTCCTTTTTCGCCGGTCAGCGGAAGTT
>CAYUGW010000659.1:0-2622 GCA_964444245.1 uncultured Blastocatellaceae bacterium
GTGATCGCTTTGCAGGAAGTTTTGTGTCATTCAGGCGCAACCAGGCGCGAGCATCAAGCCGAATTTTTGGCGGAAGAATTAGAGATGGATTTTCGTCTCGGCGAAAACCGCAAACACAAGGGCGGCGATTACGGCAACGCCATTTTGAGCCGTTTGCCTTTGAAAAATACGGAAAACTTCGACATCAGCATTCAAAAACGCGAACCGCGCGGCTGTCTGCGCTCCGAAATCGTTTTAACTGAAAGAAAATCTCTACAATTTTTCAATCTTCATCTCGGAACTTCGTTTTTCGAACGCCGCAAACAAGTTCACAAACTCCTTGCCGCGCACGCGCTCGACAAACAAAAGTTTGTCGGAAAACGCATCGTCGCCGGAGATTTCAACGAGTGGACAAAAGGCATCACAACGCGTCTTTTCAAGAGTAATTTTAAGAATGTTGACGCAAAACTGCATCTCGGAAAAACCCGCACATATCCGGGAATTTTCCCGTTCTTAAATCTCGATCACATTTATTTCGATGATAAATTCCGGCTTTTAGAAGCATTTTTACATAAAAGCCGAACCGCTCTGCTCGCCTCGGATCATTTGCCGATTGTCGCCGAATTCGAGTTTTGAATTTAACCATTCAATTTTCCTTTTCACTTTTCCCCTGCAAATCGTGTCTGATGAATTTTACCATTTGTTGAATTTCTTCTTCGGTCAATTGATTTTCAAAGGCGGGCATCGGGAGTTTGCCGTGTTTGATTTGTTCGTAAATTTCTGCTTCGGTCTTCGTCGCCGCCGCGCCGTATCTTAAACTCGGAATAAGTCTGCCGTCCATTTCCTTGCCGTTTGCCTCGATGCCGTGGCAGATCGCGCAGTTTTGGCGAAAGAGCGACGCTTCGTAGGATTTGCTGTCGGCAATACGTATGCCGCTGCGTTTTGAAGCCGTTTGCATACACGCAATTGCAAAAGCGAGAAAGATCAAAACTACGGTAATTTTCAAAAACTTCATTTTTCTAAAAACTAAATTGACAAATACCACAAATACAACGCAAATCCGAACGCCGAAGTTGAAACTGCTGTCACGAAAAACAAAAAGGCTTTTCGCTCGAGATTGACCGCCGCGCCGTTTTTTCGGGGCATCGCATCAATAAAAGTCGCGTATGCCAAACCCAAACTTAGAACTCCCAAACCAATTATATAAGCTAAAGCCTCTATATTATATTCTTCATCAAAACTTCCTTTTGCCAGCCCGATGCTTTCTTGTTCTAACTTTTTGAATTCCACTCTTTTGAGTTCGAGCGCGGAAATCTCGGCTTCCAATTTTTCTATTTTTTTGATTCTCTCCGCATTAATTCGGATTGATTCTTCAGTTGATTTCTGAATAAGTTCATCCATTTTTATGAAGCTTTTCTCGTTTTTGATAACCACTTCCTTGATTTTTATTTCGCGTTCGATGTTATTGACTTCCATGGTCAAAGCAGCGTCCGGAACCGCCGGAGTCGTTTTCATTACATAATTTTTCAAATCGTTTCTGGAATAAAACGTCAGCGAAACGGTTGCAATAATGCACAAAAAGCCCAAAACAATCAGAAAAACAATGTATAAAAGATTAGGTTTTTTAGGGGAATTCATACTTTTTTCTCTCGGTTTTAACTATTTGATCGCTCCTTTGATCGGACTAGATGCGCTGGCATAAAGACGTTTCGGCATTCTGCCCGAAAGATAGGCGAGTCTTCCGGCGCGAACGGCAAGCCGCATCGCTTCAGCCATTTGTTCGGAATTTTTAGCTTCGGCAATCGCGGTATTCATCAAAATCGCGTCCGCGCCGAGTTCCATCGCAATCGCCGCGTCCGACGGCACGCCGACTCCGGCATCAACAATGATTACAGCGTCGGGCAATTGCTCGCGCATAATCCGCAAATTTGAGGGATTCTGCACGCCCATTCCCGAACCGATCGGCGCAGCCAAAGGCATCACGGCGGGACAGCCCGCATCCAATAATTTTTTTGCCATAATCAGATCGTCGGTAAAATACGGCAAAACGATAAAACCTTCTTTTATCAGAACTTTTGCCGCTTCCAGAGTTTGTTCGTTGTCCGGCAGAAGCGTCGTCTGATCGCCGATGACTTCGAGCTTGATCCAATCGGTTTCGAGTGCTTCTCTGGCTAATCTTGCCGTACGAATCGCGTGTTCGGCATCATAGCAGCCCGCCGTATTCGGCAGAATCTGCATTTTTTCGTCGAGAAAATCGAGAAACGATTCGCTCGAACGGTCGAGCGGGACGCGATTAACGGCAACCGTAACCATTTCCGCGCCGCTCGCTTTGTGCGCCGCTTGCATTTCCTCGTGCGAACGATATTTGCCCGTGCCGATGATGAGCCGCGAATTAAACGTCTTTCCGGCTAAATTAAATGTGTCTGTCATAGTATAATTTCAGATTTCAAATTTCAGATTTCAAATTTCAGATTTCAAATTTATGATTTCAGATTTATTTGTAAGTTTATCAAAAAAAAAGACAAAAGAAATGCGGACGGAAATTAAAATTTCCAATCCGCATTCTTTAATCTGGAATCTGGAATCTGGAATCTGGAATCTGAAATCTGAAATCTGAAATCGAATCATCCGCCGCCGACAAAG
>CAYUGW010000660.1:0-2621 GCA_964444245.1 uncultured Blastocatellaceae bacterium
CGCTCATAATTTTCTTGAGCCGTTCTTCAAATTGCCCGCGATATTTCGTTCCGGCAACGATCAAGGACAGATCGAGCGATAAAATTCGCTTGTTTTCAAGAAACGAAGGCACATCACCCGAAATGATTCTTTGCGCCAAACCTTCGATGATCGCCGTTTTCCCGACTCCCGATTCGCCGATCAAAACCGGATTGTTTTTCGTCCTTCGGCAGAGAATTTCGATAATTCTTTCAACTTCCCTTTCGCGCCCGATCAGCGGATCGAGTTTTCCTTCCGCCGCGTCGGACGTTAAATCCCGCGTAAATTCCTGAAGATGCGGAACTTTCGTCTTTTCACCGCCGATGGCATTAAAACTCGGAAAACCGTTTTGCCGCGCTACGGCTTCGCGCACATTTTGCAGGCGAAGCCCGTATTGATAAAGAATTTCCGCCGCAATCGAGCGTTCTTCCCGCAGAAGTCCCAAAAGAATATGTTCGGGACCGATATGTCGATTTTTGAGTTTTACGCCTTCTTCATTGGCAAACGCCAAGATTCGTTTGGTTTCGGCTGCCAGATGAAGCTCCGCCGATTGCGGAATTCTCTCGCGCAAAACGATTCTTTCCTCGACTTCGCGGCGCACCGCTTCGACCGTTAAAGTATTGCGAAACGGGAAAAATCTCGCCGAAACCGTTTTGTCCTCGCGCATCAAACCCAAAAGAATATGTTCGGGCGAAATGACCTGCGAACCGTATTGTAATGCTTCATAACGCGCAAAAAAGATAACTCTTCGCGCTTTTTCCGTGTAGCGTTCAAACATAAATATAATTGCTTAGACTTTTTGTAAAACTAATACGTTATAAAAAAGAAGTCTGAACTTTTTTTGCAAATTTATCAAGAATGATTTTTTCCGGGCGTTATTCAGAGTATAGTTTTAATGCGCGGAAAACTCCAAAAATTATTGCACTCGCAAATTTTCTAAAGGCTTTATGCGGCTGGCTTTAAATGCCGGATAGACGGTTGCCGCCAAACATATTATAAATGAGGCGAAAATAATCAGCAAAATATTTTCCAAATCCGGGCGAAACGGAATATAACTTAAAGAATAAACTTCTTCGGACAAACGGATAACTTGAAAATAATTGCCGATAAAACAACCTGTCAGACCAAAACACACCCCGAAAAAAATCCCTGCAAATCCCAAAAACAAGCCTTCAAACAAAAAAACAAGGATCAAACTTTTCGCCCGTGCGCCGCACGTTCGCAAAACGGCGATGTCAAGCCTTCTTTCATTAACGAGCAGCGCCAGCGTCGTCGTAATATTCAAAGATGCGATAAAAATTATCAAAGAAATTATGGCAAGCGCGACGCGCCGTTCAAGACTCAAAGCGGCAAAAAGCGGCTGATTCGCTTCCTGCCAATCCAAAACCTTGAAACTTTCGCCCAATGTGATGCGGATTTCGTCCGCGGTTTTGTCCGCCGCATAGATGTCTTTAACCGAAACGCTCAGAACCGTCGGCGTAAATCGTTGTTTTCCGGTTATTTGCAAATAATTTTCGGGCGATAAATTTATCCAGACGGAATCATATTCATAAAGTCCGGTTTGAAAAATATCAACAATGCGAACCTTTGAATTTTTCGCCGTTTCATTTTCAAACGTAATAATCTCCGCTTCATCGCCGATTTTCAAACCCGATTTTTCGGCAAGCGCTTTTCCGATTGAAACTGCGATTCGTTGTTCGTTGTTCGTTGTTCGTTGTTCGTTGTTTTGCTTAAAAGTCTGAGATTTGAAATCTGGAATCTGAAATTCGGAATTTGAGATTACGCGAAGCATCGCGTAATTTGTCGTGTCTTTGCCGATAATGACGGCGTTTTCAAAAGTCATCCCGGAAATTTCCGCAATGTTTTCCGATTTTTCGAGTTCGGTTTTTACATCCTTCCAATTGAAAATTTCATTCCCATTTTGCATAAAAACGGAAATATGCGGCGTATTTTTGAGGATTTTGTCGCGCATTTCGTCGGCAAAACCGCGAGCCAGTGATTGCGCCAGAATCAAGCTCGCCACGCCCGCCGCGATTCCGATGACAGCGACGAGCGACGTAAACCGCGCCAGAGACTTTCGCCGCGCACGAAGATATTTCAAGGCGAGTTTTAATTCAAAGGACATTGAAACAAAGGTAAAAGGTAAAAGGTAAAAAGTAAAACAAATACTCACATTAGATAATTTATGAGGTTTTCGCTAAAATTTACGTTTTACTTAAAGATTTCGGATAAATCCGAAATCAGAAATCTAAAACCCGAAATCGAAATATGTCACTAGCTACAATCGAAGAAGCCGCCGAAGATATCAAGAGCGGCAAAATGATAATCATTGTTGATGACGAAGACCGCGAAAACGAAGGCGATCTCGTTTGCGCGGCGGAAAAGGTGACGCCGGAAATCATCAATTTTATGGTCACGCACGCCCGCGGTTTGATCTGTCTGCCGCTGACGGAAGATCGCTGCGATTATCTCCAATTGCCGCCGCAGACGCAGGAAAACACTTCGGGTTTCGGCACGGCTTTTACAATTTCCATCGAAGCCAAAGAAGGCGTTACGACCGGAATTTCCGCCGCCGACCGCGCCAAAACGATTCTGACCGCCGT
>CAYUGW010000661.1:0-2619 GCA_964444245.1 uncultured Blastocatellaceae bacterium
TTTCACTTTTCACTTTTCACCTATTCCGGAGAGATTTCTTTCCATGTTTTTGAATTACGCACAGGCTTCATTTAATTAGTCAGACAGAATTAATTTGGGTTAAATTGACGTTAAATAAATTCTTCCTTACGAACTAATGCTTCGCAAAATATTCAGCGCGACCGATTCGGCGGCTTTGATGCCGTCAATTCCGGCGGAGAGAATTCCGCCGGCGTAGCCTGCGCCTTCGCCGGCGGGGAAAAGCCCGCTCGTGTTGAGGCTTTGCCCGTCTTCGCGGCGCGTTATACGGATCGGCGACGACGTGCGCGTTTCGACTCCGGTCAGGAGCGCGTCGTGCATCGCAAAACCTTTGATCTGTTTGTCGAATGCCGGAATTGCTTCGCGAATCGCGTCAATCGCAAATTTCGGCAAGGCTTCGCTCAAATCGGTTAAGTGAATTCCGGGCGCGTACGACGGCAGAACTTTGCCTAAGTTTTTTGACGCTCGACCTGCAAGAAAATCGCCGACGAGCTGCCCCGGCGCGTTGTAATTTTCGCCGCCTAACTTAAATGCTTTTTCTTCCAGACGGCGTTGAAATTCGATTCCGGCGAGTGCGCCGTTCGGGTAATCAATTTCCGGCGTGATGCCGACGACGATTGCGCTGTTGGCATTTTTTTCATTGCGCGAATATTGCGACATTCCGTTCGTGACGAGCCTGCCTTCTTCGGACGCGGCGGCGACGACCATTCCGCCCGGACACATACAAAAACTGTAAACCGAACGCCCGTTCGCCGCGTGATGAACGAGTTTGTAATCAGCCGCGCCGAGCAGTTTGTTGCCCGCAAATTTCCCGAAACGGCATTCGTCAATCAATTGCTGCGGATGCTCGATGCGGAAACCGATGGAAAAAGGTTTCGGTTCGATATAAACGCCGCGCTCAAAAAGCATCTGAAACGTATCGCGCGCGCTGTGTCCGACCGCGAGGACGACGTGCGAACTTTCGATAAATTCGCCGCTTGCAAGTAAAACGCCGCGCACTTTGTTATCTTCGATTTCAATATCTTCAACGCGGCTCTCGAAACGGATTTCGCCGCCCAGAGATTCAATCGTCGCCCGCATATTTTCGACGATCATCACGAGTTTATAAGTTCCGATGTGCGGTTTGTTGATAAAAAGAATTTCCGGATTCGCGCCCGCTTCGACGAGTTCGGTCAGGACTTTTCGACCTAAGATTTTCGAATCTTTAACCTGCGAATAAAGTTTTCCGTCCGAAAAAGTCCCCGCGCCGCCTTCGCCGAACTGCGCGTTCGATTCGGGATTAAGTCCGCCGTGCCGCCAAAAACCGAACGTATCCGCCGAACGCTCGCGCACGGATTTTCCACGCTCTAAAATAATCGGGCGAAATCCCATCCGCGCCAGCATCAATCCGGCAAACAAGCCGCACGGTCCCGTGCCGATGACAACCGGGCGAATCTTCAAACTTTGCGGCGCGGCTGCGACCAATTTATAAGTCGTATCGGGAGTTTCGGAAACGTGCGGATTGCTTTTGAATTTTTCGAGCAGTTCCGTCTCTTTCGCCGTTTCCGCGTCAACAATATAAACAAAAACAATCGCACTTTTGCGCCGCGCATCGTAGCTTCGCTTGAAAATCGAAAAGTCTATCAATTCGTCATCCGAAATTTGCAGTTTATCGAGAATCGCACTTCTAAGCGCATCTTCCGAATGTTCGAGCGGAAGTTTTATTTCGGAGATTCTGAGCATATCAAATGATATTTGTGATTATTTCGCGTAATGATTTGTTTAATTGTCTGTTTCAGCAATTGATTATTCAGAGGAATGTTTTTAGAAATTTTCAGCCGTTTTTAATTTTTGGTTTTGACGATACCATTCACGCAGATCTGATTGTAGTTTCTTTCGATGATCTTTTTGTTCGATATATTCATGATAAGCATAAACGCCTTCGGTTTTGTATTTTTCCTGCATTTCCGGCGGAAACATTTCGACAAAGCCGATATTAAGAATTTTCGTCAAAACAAAATAAGCTACATCGCCAATGCGTGTTTCGCTTGTAATGCGCGGGCAACGCGGATCAGGCATGATTGCCGTGTCAGTAATTTTTTCAATCAAGCACGGCACAACCTTTTGATCTGCGCTAATTAAAGAATCATAAACAGCATCAACACCGCTTTTACGCGGAAGTTCTTTTATCTCAGAAAGGCGTTCGCATAAAATCTCTTCATCAGAAAATGCGGCGTTTTGAGAGAAAACATTCGCCACGAGTAAAAAAATAAACAAGACAATAAATAAAACATGTTTTTTCTGTGCAGTCATAATAAAAATATTACTCCTTCGGCAAAAAATCTCGTGCGCGTGCTTTTGCCAGACGCATCAGATGTTCGATTTGCAGATAATGATCGAGTTCGCTTTTTTCGGCGGAAGATAATTCGCCTTCTTTTTCTCGATTCAGCAAATCTTCGACACGCGCCTGCGCCGCTTCCGACGGGCGAAAATCAATGACATTCTGCGGAGTCGTTCCGGCGGCGATAAAATCAATTACTTCTTCGTATGCTTTAACGCTGTTCATAGCAAAATCAGAATAACCTTTGTTTATATTTATCTCAATATTTTACTTCCAAAATT
>CAYUGW010000662.1:0-2615 GCA_964444245.1 uncultured Blastocatellaceae bacterium
GCGATTTACGGTTTCAGGAAATCCTGCGAAAAATGAAGCTCAGCAATTAGCTTTCTGAAATGATCTTCGTAAATTCCTTCGCGGCTCACCGCATAATCGGAAAGCGGTTTGAAATCCGCGGGCAAACTTTTCTCGACATAATCAGCCAGTTCGTCGGCGATTTTTTCAAATTCTTCGATTTCCGATGATTCGTTTTTCGCCAATCTTTCAAGCGCGATTTCTTCGACCTTACGCTTTTTCGCTTCGGCTTCATTCACAATCCCGCGATAAATATTTTCGGGAACTTCGATTGTTAAAGAATGTGTCATAATTTTCACCTCTCAAACGCATTTTAACGCAAAAACATTTTAATTCATAAATTTTCTGCATCGAAAAAAAAATTGATTCAAGATCGCCAACGGCGACAAACAATACGGTCTGCGGTGAAACTGTTGGAAATTTACAGTGAAAATGCGCCAATGCTGAAAGTATCGAACAAAAATGTATTTTTTATTTACGACAATGTAAGAAATGAAGCTTCATCGTCTTTGTAAAATTTCTCAATTGCCAGACTTTCGCGGCGCAATAAATTTTCTACGTCCGAAGTCGAACAATTTCCGAGACGAACCCAAATGACTTTTGGCGGATAACCGAATAAAAAACTGCGGTCGTGCATATCCGAATCTTTGGACACGATCATAAAATCTTCGTCTTTTGCGTGATTCCAAACTTCAATGTCGTCAGCCGCCTTCAAACCAATGTCGCGGACGTGAACCGAATCAGGAAAAGTATCCGCCAAAGACGCGACCAATTTATGCGATAAATTTTCGTCAAACAATAATTTCACGCGGCAATCGGCACGGTCATCAAACGCCGTTCACGGTCGGCGGCAAAAGCGATGCAGGCTTTTAAATCCTGCTTCGTCAAATCGGGAAAATCACTGAGAATTTCCTCTTCCGTCATCTCGGACGCAAGATACTCAAGCACTTCATAAACCGTAATCCGCAAACCGCGCACACACGGCTTTCCGCCGCGCTTATTCGGATCAATCGTAATGTAATCTCGGTAATTCATATTTCCTCAAACGTATTTTAACGCAAAAACATTTTAATTCATAAATTTTTCTGAATCGAAAAGAAATTGATTCAAGGTCGCTAAAGGCGACAAACAATATAGCCTGCGGTGAAACCGTAGGAATTTCGCGGGAGAAAATGCGCCGACGCTGAAAGTGTCGAACACATTGTGATAATTACTACTCGCCGTCAGGGAGCGATTGAAGTATTTGCCGGGTTCTCATTGAAAATCATTCGGCTATGGCTATGACTTTTATCAAAAATAAACATAATTTATTGATTTTCTATAAGTGAATTTATTTTTTCGTTAGGCTCGTAGTATTTTGAAAGTTCTTCATACATTTTCTTGCTATACCAATCTTTTTTGCTGCTTTTGGGATTGTCTGGATCAAGATATTTAGTTTTACATAAACTTGGATCTTTTTTTAATTTTTTCATTAGCTTATTAAAATCTTTGTTTTTTATAAAATCTTTAAATATATTTTTTGCTTCTGCGCAAATCTTAGCATAGGACTCTGTAAATATTTTGTTATACAAATCTTCTTCGTTACTGAATTTAACTGCTTTAGCCGTAGGATCATCGGTTATGCGGATATTTGTTAGTAATTCTTGAACTTCAAAATTAACACTCTGTGGTTGTGCATTATTTACAGCTGCAACAATATCTGCATTATTGATTCGTTTTTCATTAAACAAACCCATTCTATATTCAACTAAAATAGAATCTTTTACTCTTGCAGATTTAAGTCTCTTTGAAGATTCTATAATTCCTTCAATAAATTCTTTAACTTCCTTAGAAGAATTAGAAAGCGCAGATGAGTTTGAAAGAAAATCTATAGGTGAAAAAGGTTTTTTCAGAAACCTTTCCTCCCTAAAACCGCAAGGTGAAAAAGGTTTTTGAAAACCGATTGGCAATAATATTAGGTTTGTTTCAGTTGAAAGATCATACCTAAAATGCTTTTTTATGAATTCAATGTAAAATCCTACATTCGCTCGTATAAGTGAAAAAAGGAGTGAATCTAAATTTTCACAATAAAAGTGGGTAATTTTATTCCGATAAATATATAAATTATCCAAACTTTCTTTGACTGCTTTAAAATTCTTCCCCAAATTGCTTGCTACACAAGCTACACATTCCTCAAATGGTTTTGTTTTACCATCTTTTTGAAATATTTTTACTGGTTTTAGATGCTTATAAATATATGCTTTCAAAAGGAGTTCCCACGCATTTATTATAAGCATTACTGAAATTTCGTAACGGTAAGAAAATATAGGTTTGTTGTGTATTTCAATTGCCGCAAACATCGCAGACTTTGAATTACGTAATAAGCTAAGTGCGATTGGAGATTTTCGCTTTTTCATAATTCATAATAGTCACAAATTTTGAGATTTCTATAACATTTTTCTAAAACTTTATCATTATATCCTAATATTGCCGATTTTCTCAGGCTTTTTATCCGAACTCGGTTTCAAATAAGGCGCGTCCGATTGGTCACGTTTGTCTTTGGAATCGGACGAATGCCAGCGCATCCATTCGTCGGGCGCGTCGAAGGTTTCGCCGCC
>CAYUGW010000663.1:0-2614 GCA_964444245.1 uncultured Blastocatellaceae bacterium
GAACCTGATTTTCAGCATTCAATTGAATTAGAACTTATTCAATATTCAAATCTCTCCACCCGTCAACATCGCTGCGGATATACATCTGAAAGCGTGAAATATCGAGATAGCGAAAAACCGTATTGCCGTGTTTATCAGGTTCGAATCCGGTCAGATACGGATACCAGACCTGATGAGTTACCATATGCGTTAAAAAGATTCCGCCGACATCTTCGACTAAAACGCGCTCCGCCTCTTGGTAGAGATTTAACCGTTTCGGTTCGTCAATTTCGCGTCCCGCCCGCGCTACCATCTGATCGAAACTCTCATTTCGCCAGGCGTGGCGCGGCGAACCGCGTTCGCTCGTACTGCGCCAGAGCCGGGTCAGCATATTTGCCGGATCGAGAAAATCGTATTCGTATTGTCCGCGATAAATCGGCATTGCGTGCGCGGCGCGGCGTGCGCCCCAAACTGCCATTTCGACGATTTGCAGATTAACATTGATGCCGAGATTTCTCTCCCATTGATCTTTGACATATTCCAGCGCGACATCGCGCCCGCTCGCAAACATTTGAAGAACAAGCTTGTTTCCGCCTGCGTCCTTCCCATTTACATAACCGGCTTCGGCTAATAATGCTCTTGCCTTTTCGACGTTAAATTCCTGCACCGTTTTTAATTCGGGATTATGCGCCGGAAATTCGGGCGGCAGCATCGAAAACGCCGGAATGCGGGTTTCGAGCATCACTTTTTTGCAAAACGGTTCGCGGTTAATCGAATGCGAAAGCGCCTGCCGGAGCAATAGATTATCAAACGGCGGTTTCAGACAATCGAGCGACAGATATTCGGTCTGAAAATTGTTAAATGTATGCAGATATCGGATTAATTCATTGTCATTGACGACCTGTGCCAGTTCCTGCGGCTGAAGAATGGCGATGTAGTCAATTTCCCGGTTGAGCCACGAATTAAACCAGCCGGTCGAAGGCGCACCGACCAGTTGAATCAGCCTTTGAATTCCGGGTTTGTGCGGTCCGTTGTAAAACGGATTCGCGTCCCATTCGAGCCGCTGATTATGCTGCCAGCTTAAAAGCCGCATCGGACCTGACGAGACAAAACCTTCGACCGAATCCGCCCAATGTTCGGGATTTTTCTCGGCTTTATGACGCGGCGCGGGAACTGCCGCTTGATACGCCAACAGCGAAGGCAGATGCGGAATCGCGCCGCCTTCGCCATAAATGCGAACGGTTCGCTCGTCAATCGCTTCGACTCCGACATCTTCCGGTCGCCCTTTTCCTTCCTTTAATGCCTGAATTCCTTTGATGTCGTAATAAAACCAAGTCCACGGATTATCCAAATTCGGCGAAGCCAGATGGCGGAATGTAAAAACCCAGTCGTCCGCCGTGATCGGCACGCCGTCGCTCCAGCGTGCATTTTCCCGGATCAGAAAATCCCAGTATTCGGCGTTTTCGCCCATTTTATACGATTCCGCCATTGCCGGAACGAGATTTTGATTCTGATCGCGCCGTAAAAGCGGTTCGCCGCCCCAATTGATCGCCACGCCCGCCCCGTAAATATCGCGCGAAATATCGAGATGACGCGGTTCGGCGGCAGGTTCGATCAAAATCTGCTTTTCCGGCGGCGCGGCATCCAAAGGCAGAATCCGACCTTGCCCCGTTACATACGGTTCACCCGAATTTATAATAATCGAATGATTTTCCCGCTTACTGCTGTGGCATCCGAACAAAGTATTTCCGATAATCAGCGAACCGCTCAGAACTAACAGTTCACGACGTGTGATTTTAGTCATTTGCAATAATTATTAAAAATGAAAGGGATTACAATGAAATTATTTTATCATACAATATTTCGGACGAAATTTAAGAGGTGTTGTGAAAACTATTTTTGCCTCCGACCCGGCGTTAGGGACTCAAATATGGTTGCCGCCTTCGACGGCTTAGATCGTGCCTCACATTAAATTAAGTGAGTTTCAGCATTCGGGAAATTACTTTTCTTTGTCAGTGAAAGTTAGAAGTTACACAGTTGGAAGATAAGTATTGAAAATACAGTTTCTTTTTCTTCTTTCGGTGCTGTAAGACACCGAATTTTTTTTTCATTTATGAATAATGAATAATATAGAAAACGAATTTATGGTTGATTACAAAACAATTTAGAGTTTGAAGGAATGAGTTGGTCAAAGCTAAGGTTCGTGGAGTTTAGCCATTGTAACAGCCCGCTTTAACCAACGCACGCGCTTATTTACAGTAACTAAAGAATATCGAAACCAATCAGGTTACAAATCCTTCGCATTTTTTGCAGTTCAAATTACTTTTGTTACGAGCAAAAAAACGCGAAGGAAGAAAAATCACAAACACTTTCAGATTTCCATTTATCGAACTCAAAGTAAATCATTGCGATACAAAAAGTTTCAAATCCGGGTAATTACGCAGAAGAGAGAGAGGAGCATAAAGTGGAAAATAAAAATTTGATGACGGCGTTTTTTAGCGACTGTGAGGATGCCGAACAAGCCTACCAGACAGTTTCAGATCGTCGTTACAGATATAATGAAATCAATGTTTTAATGTCGGAAGAAACTTGCAATCAGTATCACCTGATCAAAAGAAATACCGAATCCGGCAAT
>CAYUGW010000664.1:0-2613 GCA_964444245.1 uncultured Blastocatellaceae bacterium
TTTATTCAGGTAAGGAATCGGCAAAACGGGTAATTTTTGCTAAAGCTTATTAAATAATTTCAAATTTCAGATTTCAAATTTCAAATTATTTTTGCATTTTGAATTTATTTTATCTGAAAAATTTTCCGAATGAGAAATAAAATCTGCCGCGTGCATTTTCGTTTAGACTGCCGCCGATAAAAATCGGTCCGAAAGGAGTTTCGAAAATTGCGCCGCCGGAAAAGCTCTGCCGGACATTTCCCTGACTGAATTTTTCAAATACGCTGCCCGCTTCATACCACGCCCCCAAATAGGTTTTTCCGCCCAAAAACGTCGGGAAGATTGTCGGATTGTGCAGAATTCCGAATCCGCCCTGAAGATAATTATTTCCGCGAAATTCGTCAAAACCGTAACCGCCGAGCCGAAAAGGTCCGCCGAGTGCAAATTGCTGCGTCAACGAAGGAGTGCCGCCGAAAGTCGTGCCGCCGCCGCCGAATCCGAAAAGAATATTTCGTTCGCCGCGCGGATTGAATATGTTAAATCTCGTTTCGGCTTGCGTGTATTTATCGGTTGCTTCGGGGCTGTCAAAATAATAATCGAGCGTGTTTCTCGAAAAAATCCCGCGTGTCGGGACTTGTGCATTATCGAGTCCGTCATAAGTCCATTTCAAACCGGCAACACTGAATTTCCCTTTTAAGTTTGGCAGCAAAGGATCGCCGATGCGTCTTTCGACGCTTTTATAACCGATGGTGTAGCCCGCTCTTAATTCGCTGCGGGGATTGAAATTATAGCCGACATCGATTCCGGCTTGAGCAGTTTTTTCAACGTATTCCGCCAATCTGTTGCCGTCGTTGAAAAGATTAATTCTTCGTCGTTCGTATAATGCCCTCGGAGCGATAAAAAAATCGGTCGCGCCGAGCGGTCGGTAATATTCGCTGGCAAAAAATGTGCTTGAACCGAGCCGTATATCATTGCGCCATTCCGCACCGCTGCGCCCGACATCGTAAAATGTCAGCCGTGCCAGAAAATTAAAATTTACATTGTCCGATTCGACACTATTTACGTCAAAACCGAGTTCGAGCCGCGTCGGAGTCGAAAGTGTGTCGCCGATGCGGCTGGTTGAGATTATCAAACCCGTTTCGCCGCCTCTTTGCGTCAAACCGTAATTGAGCGAATCAAATCGCCCCGTTCCGGTCAAACTTGATAAATCTTTGGCAAGTTCGGTTTGTTTTGTCCCGTCGAGCGGTTGGTTAGTGTATTTTTCGCCCAGCCTTTCTTTGATGGTGCGCGTTGCATCTTCATCGTTTCCTTCGACCGCGATAAATTTCGGAACCGGTGCAACGTCGGGCAATTCCCTTTGTTTGCGGTTCGCAAGATGCGCTTGCCATTCGGTTTCATCGAGTGAAAGTCCTTTCAAAAGCGCGACTTTTTGCTCCGCGCCTGCTCGTCCGAGTTCGATAATTTTCTCGCTTTCTTCAAAATCCGCCAGCGAATAATTTTCCAAATCGGGCGCAATGATAAAATCCGCCTGACGAAGATTTCGCCGCGAATTATCGAGTGTGGCAATATTGATGGTTTGCGCCAGAACTCCGGGCAAACTTTCCAGCGTTTCACGATTTCCGAGCTGCGTTTCAATATTAACGACGATCAAAATATCCGCGCCCATCTCTTTGACGACATCGGTCGGAATATTATTAACGAGTCCGCCGTCCGCAAGAATGCGCCCGTCAACTTCAACCGGCGAAAAAACTCCCGGAATGCTCATCGTGGCTCGTAAAGCGCGGGAAAGTGAACCGTTTGCTAAAGTTACGGAATTACCGCTTAACATATCCGTGCCGACGGTTCGAAAAGGAATCGGCAGATTTTCAAAATTATTAACCGAAGCGTAAGGAAGCGTGACGCGGTCAAAAAGCAATCCGATTTCGTGTCCCGAATTGAGCGCGTTCGGAAGTTTCAAATTATTTGCTTTTCCTTTCAAAGTAATCGGCGCGGGAATATTCCGGCGGTCTTCCTTGCGCCGGAATGATAAATTTTCGAGCGATGCCGAAATTTGCAAAAGTGTGTCCCAATCGAGCGTACCGACGAGTTGTTCGATTTCATCAGGCGTTTTTCCCAGCGCATACAACGCGCCGATCAGTCCGCCCATACTCGCGCCGCCGATGTAATCAACCGGAATGCGGTTTTCTTCCAAAACCTTTAAAACGCCGATATGTGCAAAACCGCGTGCGCCGCCGCCGCTTAAAACCAAACCGACCGTCGGGCGTTTTTTTGCCGTGTTCGTTTGAGAGAAAATTGGGTAAGGAAAATTTAATAAAAGGATGATGAAAATTGCGACAATTTTTTTAAACATAAAAACACTCTTTTGGAACAATAAAAATAAGTTCTACAAATTTTTCTTATTTAAAAATTCCGGACTTCAAATCAAAACCGATTGTCAAGAAGTTGAAATTATCATACCATTAACACGCTCAATACATGTGAAATTGATTTATGATTCGGGAGGAAAATAATGCCGAAATTTATTATCGAAAGAGAAATTGAAGGGGCGGGAAATTTATCGGTTGACGAGCTGCAAGCCGTTTCGCAAAAATCCTGCAGCGTTCTCAATGAAATGGGAACGCAAATTCAGTGGAT
>CAYUGW010000665.1:0-2601 GCA_964444245.1 uncultured Blastocatellaceae bacterium
TTCCTTTGATGCCTCGCGGCGATTATAAAAAGGAGAACATCGGATGAATAGTTTTTTAAGTGTGCATTCGCTTCACGCTTTGGCGTATTGCGAGCGGTTGTTTTTTTTGGAAGAGGTTGAGCGGGTTCGGCTGGCGGATGAGAGAGTTTATGCCGGACGGACATTGCACGTCGAGATCGAACGGGATGAAGACGATGACATTTTCAAACTAAGTTTTGAATCTGAAAAGTTCGGTCTGATCGGGAAAGTCGATTGTCTTCGCAAACGGGATGGAGAAATAATTCCATATGAACATAAACGCGGGAAAGCGGCTCGCTCGGTGGATAAAAAGCCGGAAACCTGGGCTTCCGACCGGTTGCAGATTATCGCTTATTGTTTGCTGGTCGAAGAAAATTTAGGAAAAGAGATTCTCGAAGGTCGGGTACGTTATCACGCCGATAATGCAACGGTTCGCGTTCCGATTGATGAAAAAGCGCGGACGGATTTTGCCGCGCATCTCGAACGGGCAAAAGAATTGCAATTAAGCATCGAGCGTCCGCCGGTGGCTTCAAACGAAAGATTGTGCGTTAAATGCTCGCTTGCTCCCGTTTGTTTGCCGGAAGAAGCGCGGCTGGCGGAAAGTTTTGAAAGGCAAAAGGAAAAAGGTAAAAGGCAAAACGAAGATGTCAATTCACAATCCGAAATCTCAAATCCGAAATCTGAAACACTTCGCCTTTTTCCCGCGATTGATGACCGCCAGATTCTACATATTTTAACCAACGGCGCAAAGGTCGGACGCAAAGGCGACCGGCTCGAAGTCTGGTCACCGGAAACGGAAGAAAAACAAGTCTTTCCGGTGCAGGAAGTCGGGCAGGTCGTGATTCACGGTTTTGCACAGATCACGACGCAGGCACTTCGTTTGTGCGCCGAGCGGAATTTGGGCGTTCACTGGGTCGGCTACGGCGGGCGATATATGGGCGCGTGGACGAGCGGGCAAGGTTCGGTCCAACGGCGAATCCGTCAGTATAAAGCCCTGACCGATACGGATTTTCGGTTGGCTCTGGCAAAGAGATTGGTCGAAGCAAAGGTGAAAATGCAGCTCGGTTTTCTGCTGCGGGCAAGCCGCGAAACGGGGCGCGAGATTGAAGACGTAAAAAATTCGATTTCCAATATCCGCAAACTGCTTTCACCGCTTCACCGGACGGAAAATATCGACAGCCTGCGCGGATTTGAAGGAATGGTCGGCGCGAGTTATTTCAAGGCTCTGCCGCATCTTGTTTCCGACGAAGCCGGCGAAGCGATGAAACCCGACGGCAGAAATCGCCGTCCGCCGAAAGATCGCTGCAACGCGCTTTTATCCTACGGTTACGCTCTTTTGCTCAAAGATATTACCAACGCGATTTTGGTAGTCGGTCTGGATCCGAGTCTCGGTTTTTATCACACGCCCCGTTCACAAGCGCAACCGTTAGCCCTTGATTTAATGGAAATTTTCCGCGTTACGCTGGTTGATCTGCCTGTTCTCGGATCGATAAACCGCAAACAATGGGACGAAGATGCCGACTTTCAGATTGCCGGAAAACAGGTTTGGCTTTCCGACAGCGGGCGCAAAAAATTTATCCAAATTTACGAACGGCGAAAAGCCGACCAATGGAAACACCCGGTGATCGGTTATTCGCTTTCCTATTCGCGGCATTTGGAACTCGAAGTGCGTCTGCTCGAAAAAGAATGGACGGATAAACTTTCGTCGGTTGAAACCGGTCTTGACCCGAAAGGACTTTTTGCAAGAATGCGACTTAGGTAAAATTGTGGAGTTTTTAATCGAATAGATTTTCATTGATGCTGAAAAGCGATTTTATAGAAGTAAGCACTTGAGTAAAAGTATTGTGGTATTTTTATCTAACGTAGAACGCGCCTGTTAGCCTGTTCAAACAGACTAACAGTCTGTTTTACGTTATTTTCAAAATGCCTTTTTACTTTTGCTTACCTGCTTAGAAGACAATAACCTATGACAAAAAATTGGTATGTAATCTCGTATGACATCACCGAACCGAAGCGTTGGAAGAAAGTTTATAAACGCTTGAACGGTTACGGCAGACGGCTTCAGTATTCGATATTTCGCTGCCGTTTGACAAAAATCGAAGTTGAAAAATTGCGTTGGGAATTGGAGAAAGATTTGTCTGAAGATGATAAACTATTGATTCTGAATGTCTGTGAAAGGTGTGAAAATAAAACGGTTTCGCTGAATCGTCCCGAATCTTGGATACAGGAAGACAAAACTTTCGATTTTGCATGAGTAAAAAATTTTGCTCCGAGAACGGAATCAAGCATCTGTGATTGTTTCAGACAAGTTCTTTGACAATTGGATATAAGATGTATATTTTCAACAGATTAGTCAGAAAGCAAAAACAAAAAGTGCTTGAGTATAATGTAAAGCCAGTAAATTCAATAAATTAAAAAAGGAGTCAAAAATATTATGAGAACAAATTCAGTAAGAAAACTGCAATTTGAAAGAGATACGCGCAAAGGTGTTTCTAAATGTTACAAAAGATATAGTTAAGATACCCGCAGTAGAAATTCCTTCGATGCCGAAAGGCGTTTAGCACTTGGCTTGGGCGCAGAATA
>CAYUGW010000666.1:0-2594 GCA_964444245.1 uncultured Blastocatellaceae bacterium
ATTAAAAGCAAAACTACGGGCAAAATGTTGGTTAAATTTCTATTTTTCGGCATAAAAACTCCTTTGCTTTGCGGTTTCGGCAAAGACTTTCAAAAAATTTTCGGCTTCGGATTCGGGAGCGAATTTTTTTGCTAGTTGAATACAGTTCGTCTTCAAATTTTGAAACGCATTTTCTTCGATCAGAGCGGCTTTTTCGATTCCTTTGCGGCATTCGTGGTCATCGCCGGAATTAAACAAAATCGCGGTTTTGTCGTTTTCCAAGATGTCGCGCATTCCGCCCGTATTTGAAGAAATCGATGGAACGCCGAGCGCGGCGGACTCCAGCAGAACATTCGGCATTCCGTCATAAAATGAAGGAATTACGCAAAAATCGCAAGCGGCATAAAAGGGAAGAAGTTCGAAACGGTCGAGAAATTCGAGATTTGTAAAATGAATCGTTTCGCTGTTTTCCTCGAGCCATTCCTGCATTTCCGTTTCAATTTCACCGACGAAAAGCAGATGAAATTTATCGGCAAAACCCGAACGCCGCAGATTTTCAAGAAAAAACAAACCGCCTTTTTTGCGTTTTAATTGTCCGAAAAATCCTAAAACTTTTCGATTTTCCAAAACATTTTCGCCGCGCCATTTTTCGGCAAATTTTTTATCCTCAATGGAAAATTCCCAATCATTCAGATCAATTCCGTTCGGTGTCCAAAATGTTTTTGTTTCGGGAAAAAGCAGCGAAATTTTCTCGACTTTATCCCGGCTGACGGCGCAAACCGCCGCCGAATTTCTTAAACATTCGCGCAAGATGTCGCCGCGTTTTAATGAAAAAATTCCCGCATCGAAATCGTTTCCGCGAATCAATGTAACAAGCGGAATTTTCATCCATTTTGAAAAAACAGGCGCGGCGATCATCGGCAAAAGTCCGCCGAAAGCGGCGATATGCGTATATTTTTCGCGCTCGATCAACGTCCAGAGCCGGTTTATCGCATCCGCAAAATCTTCGCGCACCGGGCAGTTAAAATGCCGACCGCCGATTTTTTGCACCGTTTTCCATTTCAAATACCTTCGGCTGAAATGCGCGACATCAATCTCCGCGCCATTTTCGCGCAGAACGCGGACAATCCGGTCGCACGAAACCGCCATTCCTCCGCGCTGCGGCGGATAATTTTCCGTCAGCCAAAGAAGCTTCGGATTTTTGATTTTAGATTTTAGATTTTTGATTGTTTTGTCTTCAGTATTTTTGGTCATTTTAATCACTTAACGCATTTTAATTTGTTAGCAAAACCCAATGTTTTAATCTAAAATCGTATTTTCCTGACAAATCCACAATCCAAAATCCTAAATCCAAAATCGAATCAGCTGTCGTTAAAATCTCCGGCGTAATTGTCGTCCCAATCTTCCGAATTATCATCGTAATTTTCAAACGAAGAATAATCCTGATTGCCGAAACGAAAAGGCAGATAACCGCTGGTGTAATACCAACTTCTGTAAGAATAAACCCAATCATCATCTTGATAATTGGAGGTTCGTCCCTGATTTTGTTGTTGGGCGCAGTCCACGCAGAGCTGCATGTTTGACTGCGCGGAAAGATGAAATTGGCACGACAGTTTTCGGCACTGTGCGCATTGAGTCGCCGACGGACGATTGCACGTGCGAAGCGTGAAAAAACCGCGTTTGAATTGACATAGATTGTTCATTTTCGACCTCCGACGGGCGTTGCGCGAATATACGCCGAAGCTATTGTATTGACGAAATCGTTCGGCTGAAAGGATTGTCCGGCGGCGTGTTTGACGGTTTTTTTGACCAGCATCCAAGCGTAATATCCCGATCTTTGCGTGCGAACCGCACCTTCTTGACCTTTTAATTTTAATGACGGCGGCAAAATGTAGCGTTTGCGGTGCATCCCGACCTGCATCGAGATATGCGTTCTGTATTTCGATTTCGATTTTCGCTTGCCTTTCCGGTATTTGACCTTTTTGATATGTTTGACCAAATCATAAATGCTCCAGATCAGGCGTGTTCCGTCGGCAAGCGTCGCATCGCCGTCCATCCAATGGTCTCGGTAATAATAATCAATAATGCTTCGATACGCGCCGCTTCCGTAGTCCGGACTTTGACTGAGAAGTTTTTCGGGAAATTCAAATCCGCGCAGATCGAGCCGCAGTTTCAGATTTTCATTTGTTTTCATTTCCTCGCGCAAAATCTTTAGAATCGGTAAAATACGATTGGTTAAAACATTGCCGTCAATATCATACGGTTTGAGATAACGATTAAGAATCAAACCTACTATCAGCAAAATCAAGCCAATCGGAATTATTGCAAATCCGACAATTATCGAGATCAGAGGTATTCCGACAATAGTTAAAATTGCGCCGACAATTGCCATTCCGCATCCCCAACCTCTTGAAGTATCAGCTTGTTTATCGAAATCGCGCAGTTTGGTTAACAAATCAATCCATTGCTGAACAGGCATTTCGGCTTGGATTTGTTTGACTTTTAGTAAATTTTTTTCTTCCGGCAATAACGAATTGATAGTAAAAATTGCTTTCACATTTTTCTCCGGCAAATGGATTTGTCGCTCAATATACTAGAATTTAAAAATTTTGTAA
>CAYUGW010000667.1:0-2584 GCA_964444245.1 uncultured Blastocatellaceae bacterium
GACGATTGACGGGCGTTTCCAGATAAACGATAAAAACTTGATTGCTTATCAATTTTCTTACAGCCGCTCGACCGACGCGGATAATGTAAATAGAAACGGCGGTTCGAGTTATATCGTTTATAATTATGACGACCGGAATTGGGATTTCGGAATTTCCAGCACATTAATTACAAGAGATTTTCGCGCGGATGCGGGATTTATTCGCCGCACGGACATCAATCGGACATATATTGATGGCGGCAGAGCCTTTCGTCCGAAGGAGAAATCCTGGTGGGTTAAAGCGCGTCCCTTTATTGTTTCAACATTTTTGAGAGACGGGAACGGAAAACTTGACGAAACATTTTTCGATCCCGGAATTGATCTGGAATTTGCCCGCGGCATCTCTATCTACACTTATTATTCGACGCGCCGCGATAATTTTCTCGGCAGAGGCTACACTTCGAGAGCTTATATTTTATCCTGGACTGTCGAAGCCTTTCGCACCGTTTCGACCTCGGGATATTTTGAAACCGGCACGGGCGTTAATTTTGACGAGAGCCGTCCGGAACTCGGAAAAGCCTTTAATTCCGAGGTTAATCTAACATTCAAACCCGTCACGCCGCTCAGTTCCGAATTTCTCTGGCTGCGAAGCAAGCTGACCAGCCGCGCGGGTGGCGACCGGCTTTTTGCTCAGGACATTATCCGCAACCGCACGATTTATCAATTCAACCGTTTTAATGCCATTCGTTCGATTGTTGATTACGACACCCTCGAACGGCGCATCGGGCTGAGTCTGCTTTATTCTTATACGCCGCGACCGAATACCGCTTTATTTGTCGGCTACGGCGATGCGCTCTTCAACGGATTCGATCCGCTTTACGGAATTCGAAGGCGCGGGATTACCAGAGAAAGCCGCTCCCTTTTTGCCAAAATATCGTATAATTTCAGATTTTAGAAAACTGTTTTTTAAGGAATTTGAAGGTTTTTTGATAAGCCGTCAAACGATTTTGCCGTTTTACGATGCTGTGTCCTTCGTCTTCAAAGATCAATAATTCGACCTCTTTCCCTTTATTTTCAAGACGTTCGGCAATTTCACGCGCCTGCGCGACCGGAACGCGCGGGTCGTTTTCGCCGTGAATAAGCAGAAGCGGCGCGCGAATTTTTTCGATATGATTGATCGGGCTGAGTTCATACAAAAACTTTTTAATTTGGTCATCTTTCAAATCGCCGTATTCTGCTGCGTCCGAAGCCGCTAGTTGTGGCAGCGTGTTTTCAAGAGCAGTCAGCCAATTTGTCACGCCGACTATATCAACTCCGCAGATAAATAGTTCGGGGAAATTTACTAATCCCGCCAAAACCATAAAACCGCCGTATGATTCCCCCAAAAGAGCAATTTTAGACTTGTCAACGCCTTGTTTTTCTCTCAAATATTCGACAGCCGAAGCAATATCCCTAACGGCATTTTTTCTGAGAAACTTATTATCCAGACGCATAAAGCGTTTCCCGTATCCGATTGAGCCGCGATAATTTAAATCAAATATCGCAAATCCGCTTTTGATTAGATATTGATGAAACGCATCAAACTTCGGTCGTGCCTGCATCGTCGGTCCGCCGTGTAAATGAATAATAACGGGCGGCAATGTTTCGGATTTTCGCGGCAGATAGAGCAGACCGTAAATCTGCTCGCCGTCGTGCGCGGGAAAATTTATTATTTCGGGAAAGCTAAAATCCTTTTCCCCTAAACCCGTATTTTCCGAAACGGTTGCTCGAAATAATTTATCCGAATCGGGCGTGTAAATCCAAATATCACTGGCAATCTGCGGATTGCTCAGTTCGATTGCCAATTTATCAACATTTTTCGCCCAACGAATCTCAAAAATAATGCCTTTCGGCAGATTCTCAAGTGGAATTATTTCATCTGATTCCAAGTTTTCTATCAAAAGTGTTGAATATCCGCCGTCATTTTCAAACCATGCCAGATACTTTCCGGTTGGCGACAATGCGGTGTTTTCGACATCTCGTTCCGGCGTTTGCCGCCACGAAAACTCTTTTTCGGGCAAATTAAAAAAGGCGAGACCGCCAAAATCCCGGTCTTGATTAGTCGCCAGAAAAAAGCCGCTTCCGTCCTGCTTCCACGAAAAAAAATTGTGATAAGACGGCTCAGCGGGAGCGAGCAATGTTTCAATTTCGCCGCTTGCCAAATCGAGATAGACAACCTCGTTGGCATCGGCGGCAATGATGCGAAGCAGCAGCAAAGCGTTTTCGTTCGGATGCCAGGAAACCGGATAAAGACCGCCGTTTCCTTTATGAACTTCGTTTGTTTCACCGGTTTCAATTTCCTGAATATAAATACTGAAATCGTAAGTGCCTTCGCGGTTCTCGGCAAAGGAAAAGTATTTTCCGTCAGGTGAAAAACCGCCCCAAATGCGGTATGAATTATTAGGCGGAAGCATTATTTTTTTCTCTTGTCCGTCAGACGAAACCAGATAATATCCCTGCCGTTCGTTGCCCTCCAGGTCGGCGGCGAAAGCGATAAATTTCCCGTCTGCCGTCCAATTCAGAATTGTCAGACTCTCGCCGCTTGTTAATTGTTTCGGTTCGGAAA
>CAYUGW010000668.1:0-2577 GCA_964444245.1 uncultured Blastocatellaceae bacterium
AAAACGAACCGAGCGAGATGTTGCGGGTCGAGGGCGCGGTGGCGACGAGACTGAAATTAGAATTGAGCGGGATTCTGAGATTGATGTTGCCGCGCATCGAGTTGAACCGATAAGTTCCTTTCGGCTGGATCAACCCGTCATAAAAAATGTCGCCGATGACGTTTTTCGCCGAAATGCCGCTGGCGCCGATATTCGTTAAGGTGATATCGCCTTCGGAAGAAATATGCGCCCGGACGTAGCCGCCCTGCACGTTGTCGACATCGAGATTGCCGATGCGGGTTTCGATATTGACGGAAGAAGCATACGGAACGTAGATCGTAAAGTTTGCGTCGCCGACCTCGTCGCGTCCCTGATTGTCTTTGACGACGTTGATATAGATCGTGCCGCTCTGATTACGCGGAATGATTTTGGGCGTCGGGTTGTCGAGCCAGGCCTGAATGCGCACCTGATCGCGATTCCAGCCGCGCACCGTGATCGTGCCGGTGCGGTTGATCAGATGAAGACCGACGTTCTTACTGGCCGGATAGGTTTTCGAGAATTTCTTCTGGGCGGAAACTTCGCCCGCAGCGAAAGATGCAAAGAAAAAAACTACGCTTAAAATTGAAACCGTAGCTTTTTTGTATGTCGCAAGGTTGATTAAATTATATAACTTCCAACTCATTTTCGTACGGGGCGGCCTACAATTCGGAAAACTCGCGGAGGAGTTCCATTTTTTCATTCAAAGCCGCATCGAGCATCTCGTTCGAGATCTTATCCTGCGGGTCTTCGCGCAAAATCTGCGTGTATTCATTGACCGATTTTTCGATCACGTTCAAATTCCGGTCGAACACCCGGCGGGTGTCCGAATCCCAGTTGGTGCGGCGCACTTCGACGCGCTTTTTCCAGTATTCGATCGCCTCCTTGCGTTCGTTGACACGGCGTTCGATCTTTTGTTCGGGAGTGTCGGCGACGCCGAGTTTGGCCATGACCTTTTCGAAAACGGTCGGCTGGATTTGGTTTTCGCTCAGAGCGTCGTTCGGCGCGGAAAAGTTTTTGACGCCGACGATCGTCAAAAGCGAACTGATCAGAGCGATGCCGAAGAACGAGGTCAGAACCTGCGAAGTCGAAAACTGTAATTTACTGTTCCAGATTCGTGAAAACCAATTTTGTCCGGTTGTCTTCCGGGCTTTTTCTACGGCCAGTTCGGGTTCGACTTCGGTTTCGATGATATTGTTGATGCGGCACCACATGGCCTGTGAGTTGGGCGGCACCGAATCTTCCGCAAAGGTTTCGTCGCAAAATCCTAAAATAGATGCAAAATCTTCATGGAGCTTGGCGCATTCGGCGCAGAGCGAAAAATGCGTTTCGACCGCTTCCGATGACTTCGCATCGAGGTCGCCGTCAATATATCCGCTTATTAAATTTTGACATTTATCACAGTTCATCTTATGTAAATTTTATTTCAGAAAAATTTCCGCCAAATCCTTGATTAATTTTACGGGGTTACAAGTTATAAGATTGTCCCCCATATCTTTTGGTTGCCCTTCACCTTTACAAATCTTTACAATTTGCAAAATAAACCGGAAAGCTTATCTGATCAGCAACCCGCGCAGTTTCAGGCGCGCTTTATGCAATTGCGATTTCGATGTCCCGACGGAAATCCCGAGCATATCCGCTACTTCCGAATGCTCGAAACCTTCCACATCGTGCAGAACGAAAACCGCCCGGTAACCCGGCGGAAGTCCGGCGATCGCTTTTTTCAAATCCATTCGATTTAAGATCGGAGTCTGTGATTGAAAGATTTTATCCGATTTTACTTTTTCCGGCAGTTCGCCGTCCTCGGTCGTCTTTTCGTTCTTGACGCTCCGTTTCCGGAAATACATCAGAACCTGATTGACGGTCAAACGGTGAAACCAAGTCGTAAAGGCCGAATCGCCGCGAAAACTTCCGACTTTCCGGAAAAGCTGGATAAAGGCTTCCTGCGTCAGATCTTCGGCTTCCATGACGTTGTTCGTCATCCGCAGACAGAGACTGAACGCCCGCCGATGATACTTCGTGTAGAGCATCTCGAACGCTTCGATACTGCCGTCCGCCGCCATCTGCGTCAGATCGTGATCGGGCGTCTCTTCGGTGATGATTGGTTTTTCGTTTTCGTGTGACGATGCAAATGCGGAAATATCCGTATCTTCCTCTGCATTCTTTGCGACATTTGCATTGACCGCTGCCGAGGTTAAATTCATACTCGCTCCTGAATTGCTGTCGGAATTTGAAAAATCGTTACTGCCTATGATGAGTCACCTCCAAAGAGTGGTTGCATTTGCCCCGAATAATTTTAGGGAAAAAATCCCAAAAGGTAAATGTTTTGCCGTAAATAATTTAGTAGAAATTTTATTTGTGTCCGGTTCGTTGTTTATTTTGCTACAATCGACGCTGAAATTACAAATTTAAATTTTCCCGGAACTCCGATGGACATCACCAAAGAGAATTACCGAACGCTTTTGAACGAAGTCAAGAAGCGCATCCGCTCCGCTCAATACGAAGCCTTAAAAGCCGTCAACAAAGAGCTTATCGAGCTTTACCGGGACATCGGCAAAATGC
>CAYUGW010000669.1:0-2574 GCA_964444245.1 uncultured Blastocatellaceae bacterium
ATATGCAAAATGTCCAAACAATTTATCAACAAACGATTTTGCCGCTGCCGGATAGCGAAAAACTTAAACTGGCGACGATCATTCTGCAGAATCTGGCAAACGGTGAAAGAGAATCTCAGTCTGCTCTTGATTTGCTTCAAAGCATTCAGAATGAAAGAGTTTTCTCTTCGCCGCAGGAAGTTGACGAACATTTGAAAGCGGAGCGTGAATCTTGGGACAACTAGCATTTCCCCTTAACTCAAAAGTTTATCTTGATACTTCGCCGATAATTTACAGCGTTGAAAAGCATACCGATTACTGGCAAATTTTGCTCCCGCTCTGGCAATTGCTGAAAGCCGGTGAAATCGAAGTTTACACAAGTGAACTGGCTTTACTTGAAACGCTCTTTCAACCGATAAAACAAAATAATCAAACCTTAATTTCTTCCTACGAAACACTTTTGACTCAAACCGACATTCAGCTTTTACCGGTTAATTTAAATATTTTACGCGAATCAGCGAATTTGCGGGCTACGCAAAACTTTAAAACTCCCGACGCGATTCACGCTTCGACCGCATTGTGGGCGACCGCTGATTATTTTATTACCAATGACAACGGATTCAGACGGCTTTCAAATATGAACGTAATTATTTTAAGCGATCTGATTTAACCTGCATTTATTTAAAAATACAGCGGTTACCGGGTTAATTGATAATCGTTACTTCCTCGCTCCTTTTCCTGACCTTTATTTTTCTCCGGTTTGCGCTCAGGTGCCGGATTTAATTTCGGCTCGAAAAAACCTAGTTCAATTTGGCTTAATTTTTTGTCCGCTGATCTTTCAAATTCTGAATTTTCATTTGAGTTTCTTTGTGAGCCGAAATGATTTCCTCGATGTCCAGATCCAGAAACGGTTCGGTCAGATATTTTTGTTTGAGCAGGCTGTTTTGCAGCTTCCAGAGTAGAAGGAGAAGAAAGAATTTAGCCAGATTTAACTGCTGAATCATGATGTGGAAATCCAACAGTTCGACTTCGATCTGATTCCACTTTTGTTCGATCTGTTTCGCCAGCAGATAATTCTGATTGATAAGCTCGTGATTGCGTTCTCTCAATAATTGATTTTGGCGTTTCATCTGCTCTATCTCTTCCGCTTTCAAGATTAAGTTTTTCGGTAAATTCATTTTTGACTCCTATTAAAAATTCCGTGTCGCGCTCAAATTTATAATTCAAGCCGTTTTTTTGTAAATTTTTCCACGAATAGTTTTTGGCAATGGATGAAGACTTAAACGCCATATCATCCTTTTTGAAGCTGAAACCGTTCATTCTGCCGGTTTTCTCGGAGATATTGGGTCGCACGTCGAATCCGGAAGTTTGAAGGCGCACAACGAATTCTTCCGTGGTCGGCTGATGTTCCAAAGTTTCGTCAATCACGAGCTTGGCTTCAGCCATAACGGAAAGTTCATTCGTGCGTTCCATCTGTTTGTATTCGCCGATTTTTACGCGGCGATCGCTTGATTTTGTATATTCGGTGCGCTGAAGTCCGAGCGATTTTTCCAGTTCTTTCGTCGCCTCGATCGCGCGTTCGGCGATCTTCCATTCTTTAACCGTTGTGCCGTCGTCGCGGATTCTTCCGGCAATTATGTGAAAATGCTCGTATTCTTTGTCGTAGTGTTCGACGACCAGAAAAGGAACATTTTTGAAATCCAATTTTTCGAGCAGTTTTTCGGCAAATTCGATCTTCTTTTCAGCTTTAACGCGTTCGCCCAAAGCGAACGAAATTGAAATATGCGTAGCCTGATTTTTAACGCGGGAATTCAGTTGATTGTAAAGCTCAAATTCCTTTTTGATCTCGGAGACTGTGCCGAAGCTGCCGGCGAGAATTTCAGGCTGCTTAGTCGCTTCTTTGTTTTCACTTAAAACGTAAGCGATCGCACCTGCGGATTTTCCGGTGCTGCCGACTTTCGCAATTGCCATCTCTATTTGCTCTCCATAATTTCGGATTTGAGTGCTGACAGAATAGCGAAGTATTTATCAACGGCTCGCAGATCAATCTTGCAGCCCGAATAAACCGCTTTGGCGAGAAGGTTCAGATTCTTGCCGATCGCGTTAATTTCCTTGAGTGCTGCCAGATTAACCGGCGGCGGCGGCGTGTTGATTTCACGGCTGAGAACCGCGCGATAGAGAAAGTCGGACGGTGAAATTTTTAATGCTTTTGCGATTTCCTCGATCCGTTGTTTCTCTTCCAAAGTAAAACTTGCCGCGATTCTGAAGCGGCGTTTTTTTGCCCCGAGTCGCGGTCGTCCGATCTTTTTTCTATCGTTGTTTTTCATAAATTCTTAGCCTCGCTAGAAGCAAGCAGGCGGATTAAGCGAAGCGCAAGACGCTGATTTTGTGCTTCACAAAATCCTGCTTGCCTTACGCCAAAAACCAGTCAACTTTCTTTCAAAAAAAACTGCTCAGTCATTCGATATTTGCTTCAATCAATTTACTTACAGATTAAAAATCCAGCTATTCGATTCTTGTTTCATTCAAGAAACACCCTTAAACGCTATTTCCTATAGTTCATATATTTTTGTTGAACGAGTTGAACAGTTGAAC
>CAYUGW010000670.1:0-2573 GCA_964444245.1 uncultured Blastocatellaceae bacterium
GTGGAAATATTGTAATAAACACGGATTTTTTCTTCATCTATCAAAATATCGAATTCGCTGATCGCTTTTTGCAGTTAGAAGAAAGTTTTTAACGCAAAGAAGCGCAAAGGTTTTCTTTATAAACTTTAGAAAATTATTCTTTTTTAACGTCAATACTGAATAAGAAAGATGAAATAAGCCGTTGAAAACGGCGGACATATTTATTATGTCGCTCTCTTCGAGAGCTTAAACTTTTATGACGAATCTTCCCATAACTGGCGTTATGGGCTACAAATATGCCGCCGTTTTCAACGGCTTATCCAATGCTGACATTTTTTTAGATTGTCGTAATGATTTTAAAAAGAAAAAAGCCCACACGGAGAGAGCCGATAGGTTTTCAATTTCTGAAAACCTATCAATTCTCTCCGCAGTGCGCTCCTTGGTTGTAAACTAAATATTGGGCTAAGAAATCTCTACGCCTTTTTGTTTCAGGAGTCTGCGCCAGAGTTCGCGGTAAGAAGTAAAGCGCGAAACGATCGTATTAAAATGATAACGCTGGGCGTAGGATAAAGAACGGTCGTCGGCGATGCGCTTGAGATTCGATTCGAGCCGCGCTCTCGCTTCGAGCGGCGGACGTTTCGAGCCGCCGTTGAAATAAATATCGAATTCTATTTTAAGGCGGCGAATTCCGTCTTCGAGCCGCGATATTTGCAGGTCAATATCGGCGATGTCGTCTTTTTTGGTTTGTTGGTTTCTATAAAATGCGTTTCCGATGAGTGCCATATTGGTTTATCCTTGTTTTGAGTTAGAGAAGAATATCTCTATTGTTTAAACAGTTTTAATCATACCTTAATTCCGCAAATTTTTACATATCGGTTAAGATATTTTTATGAACAGCCGCGAAAAAGAAAATTACTCCGAAATTCTAAGGCTTTTGCCTTCGATTGACGCGCTTTTGCAGACAGAAACGGCGCGGGAAATCTTGCCGGAAATCGGCGTGAAAGCCGCAACAAATCTGGCGCGCGCCGCAACGGACGTTTTGCGGCTGGAAGTTCAAAAAAAATTAGACGAAAACGAAAAGGCGTTTGAACATATTCAGCGCGAGGATTTTTTGAGTATTGCGGAACTGAAAATCAAAGCAACTTACGAAAACGCACAAACTAAACATCTGCAAAAAGTTATCAATGCGACCGGCGTGATTATTCACACGAATCTGGGACGCGCGCCCTTAGCCGAAAACGCGCAGAAAGCGATAATCGAACAGGCGGCGCGGTATTGTTCGCTCGAATACGATCTTGAAACCGGAAAACGCGGAAAACGCGGCGGGCGGGCGGAAAAACTACTCGCCGAAATCACGGGCGCGGAAGATGCTTTGATCGTCAATAACTGCGCCGCCGCCGCAATTTTGGTTCTAACCGCGCTTTCTAAAGGCGGCGAAGGAATCGTTTCGCGCGGCGAACTGGTCGAGATCGGCGGAGATTTTCGCATTCCGGACGTGATGGAACAATCCGGTGCGCGTCTTAAAGAAGTCGGCACGACAAACCGCACAAAAGTTTCAGATTACGAAAACGCGATCACGGAAGAAACGAAACTGCTCGTCAAAGTTCACCCGTCCAATTACCGAATCGTCGGCTTTACGTCCGCGCCAAGCGTTGCCGAACTTGCCGAATTAGCGCATCGAAAAAACATTTTACTATTTGAAGATGCCGGTTCGGGCGCGATTTTTGATTTAGGCGAATGCGGTTTGCAGGACGAACCAATTATCACAAAATCAATTGCTGCCGGCGCGGACGTTATAACCTTCAGCGGCGACAAACTTCTCGGCGCGGTGCAATCGGGTTTGATCGTCGGACGCAAAAAAGTGATTGAAACTTTAAGGAAACATCCGTTTTACCGCGCTCTGCGGGCGAGCAAAATAATCTACGCCGCTTTGGATGCAACGCTCGAATCCTTCAAACGGGAAACTCAATTCGAGGAAATTCCCGTTCTAAAGATGCTTTCAATGACGGATAAAGAAATCGAAGCAAGAGTTTCAAACTTTGCTAAAACGCTGCGTAAAAGCCTCGGCAAAAAAACGGAATTAAAGGTTGAAATAATCGAGGGTAAATCCGTCATCGGCGGCGGCAGTGCGCCGCTCGTTCAACCCGCTTCAAAACTCATCGCGCTCACACACGAAACGCTTTCGGCGGGTGATTTAGAAAAAAAACTGCGCCTTTCAAAACCGCCCGTTATCACGCGGATTTTGGAAGACAAAGTTTTGATGGATCTGCGAACGGTTTCGAAAAATGAGGAAACCGAGCTTTTTGAAATTCTGACCAACTTCAATTAAAAATCAGTCTGAATTCTCACATCCAACCTGTTTTAATAACTGTTTACGAAATTAATCGTGCATTTTTTGCGCCGGTTCAATCATTTGATTTCTTTTTGGCGAGTTCAAATAAGCAGCTGAAAAGATGTTTCGAAATATTTTACCCCTCGCGTTCAGAGTTCACGCTTATGGTCTTTGATTAAATAATCCGACAAAACGTAGAACAGGCTGTTAGAGCCGTGCATTGATTAGTAATAAAATCAGTATAGTGAGCGGTAGCGAACAC
>CAYUGW010000671.1:0-2565 GCA_964444245.1 uncultured Blastocatellaceae bacterium
AATTTCTTTTCCGAGTTTGACGTGTGCTTTTACCGTTCAAATCAAACTTTTGAAGTTAAGCCGAAATTATGAGCGAAATAATTTCCGAACTTGAAAACATTTCCGCTGATGTCCAAAAAACATTCGGAAAACTTCTCGCCGAACAGATCAATTGGAAACCGAATGCGGAAAGCTGGAGCGTCGGACAGTGTTTCGAGCATTTGATCGTTACGAACAAACTTTATTTTCCGAATATTCAGAAAGTCATTGACGGAACGCACCGCAATAATTTTTTTAGTAAAATTCCTTTTGCGACCGATTTAATCGCCGTTTTAATGAAAAACAGTTTGAATCCCGAGCAAAAGCGAAAGATGAAAACTTTTAAGATGTTTGAACCTTCCGCAAGCAATGTTTCAGAAACGATCTTTGAAGATTTTGCCGAAAATCAAAGGGAATTGATCGAAAAGGTTAAGGCGGTAAAAGGTCTTGATCTTCATCAAATCAAGATCTCCGAGCCTTTAAGCATCGCTCTGAATCTTCGTCTCGATGATGCGTTCGAAATTCTGGCGATGCACGAAAAACGGCATTTCAAGCAAGCGGAAAGAGTAATGAAATCGGAAGGATTTCCGAAATAATAAAATTTATGATACCGGCAGAAGAACAGAAAATCTCGGTCGAAAAACGCGGACACATTCTCTTGATCGGTTTGAATCGCCCCGAAAAATTGAATGCTTTCGATGTCGAAATGCTCGAACAACTGGCGGCGGCTTACACCGAACTCGAAGAAGATTCGGATTTGCGCTGCGGCGTTTTATTTGCGAACGGGCGAATGTTCACGGCGGGTTTGGATCTGGCAAAAGTCGCGCCGAAAGCGGTTGAAACGGGCGGTTTGGTTTATTCCGAAGATGTGGTTGATCCGCTTGGTTTAACGGGAAAACTCGTTCGCACAAAGCCTTTAGTTACAGCGGTTCACGGAAAATGTCTGACGATCGGAATCGAACTTCTTCTTGCATCCGATATCGGAATTGCGGCGGAAAATGCGACGTTTGCACAGATCGAAATCAAGCGCGGAATTTTTCCGTTCGGCGGCGCGACGCTTCGTTTTCCGCAAGTTGCCGGCTGGGGAAATGCGATGCGCTGGCTGCTTACGGGCGACGAATTCGATGCGAAGGAGGCTTGGCGAATCGGCTTGGTTCAGGAAATTGTTGCGGACGGAAAACACGTCGAACGCGCAATTGAAATCGCTGAAAAGATCAGCGCCCAAGCACCGCTCGGAGTTCGGGCAACGCTTGAATCGGCGCGAAAAATGCAGAACGAAGGTTTTACGGCGGCGGCGGAATATTTGAAACCGCAAATCTTGAAACTTTTCGAAACCGAAGATGCAAAAGAAGGCGTGCAGTCATTTTTAGAAAGACGCGACGCGAAATTTAGAGGTAAATAATGAGTGAATCAAGCGACAAAATTATTTCGGAATTAAAAAATATCAGAGAGGACGTGCAAAAAACTTTCGGCGAGCTTTCGGCTGAACAAATAAACTGGAAACCTTCTGAAACAGGCTGGAGCGTCGGGCAATGTTTTGAACATCTTATCAAAACCAACGAATTGTTCTACAGCGAATTAGACCAAATCGCCGCCGGAACTCGCACACCGTCTTTTCTTGAAAAATACTCGCCGCTTTCGGGAGTTTTCGGGAATTTATTGATAAGTTCGCTGAAAAAAGACGAACGGAAATTTAAAGCTCCGACACAGAAGATCGTCCCGCCGAGCGCGATTGATCCGAATATTATCGAGGTTTTTCAAGCGCATCAATCGGAACTGATCGAAAAAATTACGGCGATTCAAAACGAAGATTTCAGCAAAATCAAAATCACTTCGCCGTTTTTGAAGATCGCAACTTACAGACTTTCCGACGGATTTCAAGTTATCATCGAACACGAAAAACGCCATTTCCGGCAAGCTGAAAGAGTTACGCAGGCTGAAGGTTTTCCGAAATAAGTCGGTAGCGTCGGCATTAGAAGTCAGTAGCGTCGGCGTAAGCCGATGCATAAAGTTTTTTATGTCCGAAAGTTTTGCGTCAAAATTAGACCGCTGGAAATTCAATCTTTTTCCGGCATATCGCGGAAGCGGCGCGCGGGTTCTTTATATTTCGGAAGATTACCGCGAAATCCGCGTGAAAATTCCCTTAACGTGGCGCACCAGAAATTATGTCGGGACGATTTACGGCGGAAGTATGTATGCCGGAATCGATCCGATTTATATGCTGATGCTGATAAAAACTCTCGGAAGTGGATATATCGTTTGGGACAAAGCCGCAAATATTCGTTTCAAACGTCCGGGCAAGGAAACTCTGTTTGCCGATTTCCTTTTGACGCAGGAAGAATTGGACGAAATTAAATTATTGCTCGAAACAGAAAAATCGGTTGACCGCATTTACACGGTTGAACTAAAAGACAAAAACGGCAAAATCCATTGTTTAATCGAAAAAACTTTATACATTGCGGGCAAACAGGATAAAATTAAGAGATGAATTTTTACGAAAAACGCGCCTTCATTTTCGATATGGACGGCACACTTGTTGACAATATG
>CAYUGW010000672.1:0-2561 GCA_964444245.1 uncultured Blastocatellaceae bacterium
AATCGCGGTTCGGCAACCAGACAGGTCTTCCCCGCCGATCAGGAAACGGTTGATATTCTTCCGGCAGCGGCGACCAATGCCTGGTGGATAGATTTAGTTCCGGGCGAATCTTATACTTATAATCTGCGCCGAATGGGAACCGACCGATTTTTCTCCATTAAATTCGATCTAACCAAAGAAGTAGAAACACCCGAAGCACCCTGGGGATGGAAAAATTAATGTAACGCCGGCGTTACAATTTTTAAACAAGAATTCGTGCGCGTTCGAGTTTGGCGAAATAAACGGCGATGAAAACGGCGATAATCATAATCGCCGAAGCTGTCCAAAAGGTACGCTGAATCGTAAAACTATCTACTTTATCGAGCGAATTATTCAATAAAACGCCGCCGATTGCCGGACCGATGGCGCGGGCAAGACTCGCGCCCGACTGCAAAACTCCGAGTGATTTGCCTTGCTCGTGTTCTTTGGCGACCTTTGAGGCGAGGCTCGTAATCGCGGGCGAAGCCATCGAATTTCCGATTGCCAGAAGTGCCACGACAAAAAGAACTCCAAATAATCCGCCGAAATCCGGGTTGATAAAAGGGATGGCGAAAAGGCTGAACGCCATAACGATACAGCCGCCGATCATCAGCGGATTTTCGCCGAATTTTTTGACCATTCTGCCGAAAAGTCCGCCTTGAAAAATTACGGCTAAAATGCCGATAAAGGCAAAAATATAACCGTTTTGTTCCGCCGTGTAACCGAAGCGTTTGATGGTGTACAGCACAAATGCGTAGGTCATTATCGAAAACGACGTAACAAGAAAAAAATAAACGCTGTTGAGCGTGGCGAAATGCCGGTCGCCGAGCGATTCGAATAATTGGGCAAATCGGTTTTTGCGCGCCTTTGACGAATCGTAATTTCCCGGCTTGACCGTTTCCGGCAGGATAAAATAAATCAAAACCGCATTGAGAAGTGATAAAGCAGCGGCGAAAAGAAACGGTGCGCCGATTCCGTAACGGCTCAAAATCCCGCCGATTGCCGGACCGAAAACAAATCCGAGTCCGAACATCGCGCCGAACAGACCCATTCCTTTGGCGCGGTTTTCTATCGAAGTTACGTCGGCAATATAGGCTTGCGCCGCCGACAGATTTCCGCCCGTGATTCCCGCAATAATTCTTCCGGCAAAAACCATCCAGAGCGCAAACGCCGTACCGATCAAAAGATAGCCGATTGCCGAACCCAAAATCGAAAAAAACAAAACCGGTCGCCGTCCGTAGCGGTCGGAAAGACTGCCCAAAATCGGTGCAAAAAGAAACTGCATCAGGCTGTAAGACGCGAATAAAAGCCCAACTTCAAACGGTGTCGCGTAAAAAGGCGCGGTTTCGGCATAATAAGGCAATAACGGAATAACAATCCCGAACCCGACCAGATCAATAAAAACCGTGAAATATATGATTAAAAGCGGTTTGGTTAAAAATTTTTCGTTAGTTTTCTCGGGTTGCATCTATGTTAAAGCGAACGCGGCGGTAAATTTCGTTGATCGGCAAGGTTAATCCGACGGATTGAAATTCGATTTCTTCATCGGAATTATCGTAAAAATAGGTTATCCAATTTCCGTTCGGCTGTCGGCGGTGGAGTTCGACGCTTATTCGATATTGATCTATTACGGCATATTCCTGAACGCTCGGCATTTGTTGGTAAAAAAGAAGTTTTTCGCGGCGGTCAATATGTTCGGTCGAGCCGGAAGTAACTTCGATAATTAAAATCGGCTGATTGCGAAAATGCGAATCTTCGGGGTTTTCTTCGCACGAAACCAAAACGTCAGGGTAATAAAATACGTTTTGTGTGACGCGAACTTTTATTTCACTAGAAAAAGGTTCACAAATTGAATCTCTCAAGTGAATTGATAAAGCAACAAACATGTTTCCTGCAATACGGGCGTGATTATCGCTTGTTCCTGCCATTGCATAAACTTCGCCTTCGACATATTCGTGCTTAACGGGACTGATTTTTTCGCCTTCCAGATAATCTTCGACGCTGATTTTCGTTTTTAATTTCAACACTCCCATAAGTGGTAAGTTTAGCAAATTATCGTTTCGTAGTAGAATAGCGGAGAAACAAAATAACACTTTGGAGGAATTTGCAAAAAGAATGCGGAAAGCACAAAATATTAAATTTTTAGGAATTTTAATCATCGCCATTATTTTTTCTATGAATCAGGAAACAAACGCCCAACGGAAAACGCCGACACCTAAACCAACGCCGCCTGCGCCGCAAGCGACCACGCCGGAAATAAATTTTACGGTTTCGATGTCAAAACCCTGGACGCATTTATTGGAAGTCGAAATGCGGATGAACTGGGATCAGATGCCTGCAAAAACGGAACTGAAAATGCCCGTTTGGACTCCCGGTTCTTATTTGATCCGCGAATATGCGCGGCACGTGCAGAATTTTACCGTGATGGACGGCGGCGGAAATATGCTCGATTGGCGGAAAATCAGCAAAAATACGTGGGAAATCGATACCAAGGGAGCGAAAAGCATCCGCGTCGGTTATCAGGTTTATTCCAACGAATTGAC
>CAYUGW010000673.1:0-2557 GCA_964444245.1 uncultured Blastocatellaceae bacterium
GCTCATGCAAGCGGGGACGCATGCGCTCCAGTCAAAGAAAATCAAGCCGTTACGAGTTTTGCCGCTTTCGGACGGAAAAAGGCGAAAGTCCAGAAAATCGAAAAAACCGCAACTGCTGAAATTCCGAATAATATAGCCGTAGGTTGATAGATTTGGCTGAAAATTATTACGGCGAAAACGGTTGTCGGAATTCGCAGAAGTTCGGAAATCCAGAGCCAGCGTTTCGCTTCCAGAATTCCGCTCCAATTGATAATTTGCCACCAGAGTAGAAACGCTCCCGCCCAACGCGCTTCGACGCTCCACGCGAAAATATTCGAAATTACGCCCATCATCAGCACGATTCCCAGAATCACTTGCAAAACCAGATAAGCTTTTGAATTGGCAAACATCGCGGGGCGAAATTTTATCTGATTTTCGCGCGTGATTTCGATCATTTCCTTCGGCGCGATTCCGCGCGGTCGCCAGCCGGCGGGCATAAACCAGACGCGCACTTTATCCCACCAAAAAGGCGTTTCGCGGGCGTAATTCCACAAAACTCTGTAAAAATGAAAATTGATCGTGATCGGATTCCACGATTTCGGATGATCGTAAATTCCGTAAACGACCTTTTCGTTTTCTTCTTCGAACGAACCGAAAATTCTGTCCCAGATTATCAGGAATTCGCCGAAATTTTTGTCCAAATACTGAAAATTCACGCCGTGATGAACTCTGTGATGCGACGGAGTTGTAAAAATAAATTCAACGGGGCGCCAAAGTTTCGGGATAAATTCGGTGTGATGCAGGAAAGCGATAAACAGATGAAGTCCCGCCATCATATAAATATCGAACGGCGTAAAACCGATGATGACCAAAACCCAGAAAAACAAAAAAGAAGTGAGTCTCTGAGTTACGCTCGCCCTGAGCGCGACGAAAAAATTCATCTCTTCCGCCGAATGATGCGGCGAATGCGCCGCCCACATAATATTTATCGAGTGTCCCCAGCGATGCACCCAATAAAAAACAAAATCAACGCCGAGCAGCAATAAAATAAACGTCCAGACATTTAGCTCAATGGTGAAAAGGCGAAAATTTTCCCACAAATATCCGTAAACAACATAAACGCCCGCCGCGACCAGAACATTCATCGTTTGATTGCCGAGCGCGGTGCCGAAATTGGCGACCGCTTCGGGAAACGAAATATAATCTTTTTTGTAAAGCCAGCAAAAAAGCATTTCGAGCGCGATAAATACGAGCGCGATCGGCGTTAGATAAGCGTAGATATTTGTTTCCTGCATAATTTTTTTCCAGAAAAATATATCGCAGAAACGACATTTTTCAAAGCGTTTTTGTTAAAATATGTTTGTTATGTCGCTTCAAAAATACGTCGAAGAAATTATTCAGGAAGCTATTTCAAAGGGCGAATTCGATAATCTCGAGGGCAAAGGAAAACCGATTGATCTGACGGCTTATTTCAACACTCCGGCGGAATTCCGCGTCGGTTATTCGCTTTTGAAATCGAACAAATTCCTGCCCGAAGAAGTCGAGATTCTGCGGGAAATCGGCATTTTAAAGGAAAAGATCAAAGACTGCCCCGACGAAAATTTAAAGAAAAATTTAACCAAACAATTAAACGAAAAAAATCTCGCGCTTTCAATAATTATCGAGCGGAATAAGCGGCGAAGATGATTTTTTAATTTAGCGGCTAAGAATGTGAAAAGACGCGAATAAAATCACGCCTTTTCACGAGTAAATTCGATAAATTTTTGAAATTATTCAAATTCAAAACAATCGCAAATCGCAAATCGCAAATCGCAAATCGCAATTTACATTTCCTTCTGTCTATCGGTCAGCTGAATGCCCATTTTTTCGAGCGTTTCTTTGTTCAAAGTGCCGGTTTCCTTGACACCGTTTTGTTTTTGCCAGACTTTGATCGAAGCGCGGAAATCGTCGTTGAATTTTCCGTCTTCCACGCCGCTGTAAAGATTCGCGGCTTTTAATTTTTGCTGAACCGTCGTTATCTGTTCAGCGGTTGCGCGAAAAACCGCGCCGCGTTTTTTCGTTTCTCCGGTCGAATTAGCCAGATCATTCGGATTAACCGGAATCGCCGTTTGCGCTTCGGTCAGAGTAATATTCATTTTCTCGAGCGTCGCACGATTGAGCGAACCGGATTTTTTCAAACCGTTTCCGCCTTGAAATTCCTTGATCGCGGCGCGAAAATCGTCATCATATTTTCCCGTTTCGGCACCAGTGTAAGAACCGTTTGTTTTTAAGATTTTCTGCGCCTGCATTATTTGATCTTTGTTGGCGCGGAAAACGACGCGTTTCGGTTTTGAAGGATCAGCGGGCGTTTCGATTCCTTTCTGCGAATCGGTCAGCGCAATGCCCATTTTCGTTAAGGTTACTTCATTTAACGTTCCGCTTTTTTCCAAGCCGTTTGCTTCCTGATATTTTTTCAAACTGGCGCGAAAATCATCATTATATTTTCCGTCGGCTTCGCCCGCGTAAGTTCCGCTCGTTTTGAGTTTCGTTTGCGCCTCGGTTATTTGCGTCTTTGTCGGACGAAAAGCCTTTTTGCGGG
>CAYUGW010000674.1:0-2555 GCA_964444245.1 uncultured Blastocatellaceae bacterium
GCATAAACTTCCGCCGAATCGCCAACGCCAAAAGCGCGGCTTGCAAAGGTGCTAAGATCGTTTCGATTCCATAGATAACACGGGTAAAACCCATCGGTCGCGGTTCGGGTCTTTGCAGAGTCATTACTTGCAAGCTGTAGCCAAGAGAATCCCAACCGCTAATTTGAACATTTCCCTCAAAACCTTGCACAAACCAATAAACAAGAGCGAAACCGAACCAGATAACCAACAACCAGCAAAATGCCCTGAACCACTTTTCACCAAAACCACTCAGCCAATAATAGATGCTATGAACAAAATCAACCGGAAACTCCTTGAGCAGTTTCCAGAGTTTTTCACCCGTAACTTTTAATTTCCGGAAAATTTCCCAACATAAAACTTGTTCTTGAAATATCTTCAAAAGACTCTCAAACCAAGTTTTTCTTTTTGCAATTTTATCTAATCTTTCAGATTCAAAAGCCATCAGCCGAAATACCGAAGCTTCGGGAAAACTCTTACTTTCCTCATAATTTTCGGCAAGCTGCCAACAAGTTTTGGTCAAAAGCGCATTCGGATTTTCAAATCCGCGTTTCTTTAAGTTCTGCAATTCGGTTTTGATTTTCAGACGCTTGCCATCATCGTAATACCATTTACAATCGGTAAAAATAAACTCGCTGGCATCGGTATTGACAAACCAACTCGGTTCAAGCCGAACGGTATGAAATAAAATCTTTTTGGCATTATCAATCCGCGCATCCTGCAAATCGAGTAAGGCATTTTTTCCGGTAAATAGCCTGTTGTCCTGTTTCCCTTTGAACGCGACATAACCTTTAAATTCCGTAAAGTTAAAATATAAAGTGTCGGAAAATTCAGTTTCTTCAAAAAAAACCTGCGATTTTTCTTCAAATGTTGCCGAATTGAAATAAGCGTTTGCGGTAAATGTTGCCTCTCTGAAATGACCTGATGATTTAAATTTTGTCGAGATAAAATATGCCAACGATGTAAATGTTGCCGAGATAAAATTAGCTGATGACACAAATGTTGCTGATCTGAAATCAACGGGCGCAGTAAATGTTGTATCAATAAAAATAGCCTCTGCCTCAAAGTTTGCCAATTCGAAAGAACCACCTGCCTTAAATGATGATGATCTAAAATTTACCTCCGAGTTAAATGTTGTTAATTTGAAATTAGTACCCGAATTAAATGTTGCCTTTCTAAAATTTACGTATGACTTAAATTGTTTTTTGCTTAAATCAACTTTTGACGGAAACCATAAGTATTGAAAATCATAGTGGACTTTACTTTTTTCTTCTTCCCATTCGCTTTCGAGAAATTCAGTTTCTATCCTTTTTATTTCTTTTTCAATGTTTTCGAGCTTTTGTCGAAAATGTTGTTCAAACTTCTCGACATTCTTTTTATTCGTTGGCAAATCAAAGAGACAATAATGCTTCCCTTGGTATTTGGTAAAATCTTCACCGTTTACGCAAACACTTTCACATATAGTATTCCTTTCCCAAATATCAAGTTCATCATGAATATGGCATTTCGGTTTTTCATTTGACGGTTGCCTGGTTATTGTGGTGCGTTTTGTTCGAGATTTTGGGGATTGTTTTTCGGGCATTATAATTATTCTCCTTGTGTGAAACGGCAGAATAGTAGCATAGATTGGTTGAAATATTGAATTTTCGGCAGGCAGGCGGGAATATCTGCTTTGCTCCGTAGGAGCGTTTGTTAATAACCCAACGATTTATCGTTGGGGAAATGCGGAAATGAAAAGAGAGTCCCGCAAGGGACGAAAGAAAATTTTCTTTCGTCCCTTGCGGGACTTGTTTGTTTTTGGGTGATCTGTTCCCAACGATAAATCGTTGGGCTATTGGCGGATTGTCCTTTCAGGACGCAGGATTTTCGAATGTTTTTTTGCTGATTTATTCTGATGCTGATTTATTCTGATAATGATGTAAAATGGGCGTGTTTCGGGATTTTTTTGAAATTCAACAATCTGTTTTACACCCTCTATCAAACAGCTTCTTTTAGATTTTTTTTGAGTATATCCGGATAATTTCCGCACCGATTCCGAAGTTGTTTGCAAAAAAAAACCTTGACACGCCGAATAAATTGATTTTATAATTCGCTCACATTTTCAGATATAAAGCTCAAACGTCGGATTTGATTGGGCTTCACGAATGTTGAAAACCTTTACAACAACTGTTTTTTAACATTTTACTCATCATTTCAAAAAAACGCTCAAGCTCCCGAATCTGAAAATCTACTCAAAAAAAACCAGATTTGGAGGAACTTCTTATATGTCACCGGGTAAAGATTTTATACCTTACAGTTTGTCGGCGGTTGCCGATTGGATAGGGATTTTTGCGGCTCAATTGCCGGATTTCGCGGCGAAATACGGAGTTGCGGCGGTGAAATCAACGCAGACTCAGGCGAATTTTAATGTTAAATTGCAGGAAAAACAGTTGACCGATTTTGTCGGAGAAATCGTCAGCCAAAGCACGGCGCAAAAATCGATCTATATCCAAAACGACGGCGAACTGCTCTGCATCAACGCACCCGACGAAACCTGT
>CAYUGW010000675.1:0-2554 GCA_964444245.1 uncultured Blastocatellaceae bacterium
AAACATTTTTTACCCTCTCTTTGCCATTAGGGGGACAAATTGGGATTGCGCCCAGTCGAGTTTATGATATAACGTGATTTTAAGTTTTTCAGACTTGCAAAAGAAAACTATGTACCACACTATAACTATAAGTAAAATAAATCACTTATGTTCACAGGAATTATCGAAGAACTCGGACAGATCACGTCGCTTGAAAAACACGCGGGCGGCGCGAAAATTAAAATTTCGGCGAAAGTTGTTACAGAAAATACGAACGAAGGCGATTCAGTTGCGGTCAATGGCGTTTGTCTGACGGCTTTAAATATTAAAAGCGATTCTTTTGCGGCTGATGTTTCGCGGGAAACTCTGAATCGTTCGACGCTCGGAAATTTGAAGATCGGTTCTAATGTAAATCTCGAACGCGCCGTTACGCCCGCAACGCGTTTGGGCGGGCATATTGTTCAAGGACACGTTGACGCGCGCGGAAAGTTTCTGCAAGCCGTGCAAGACGGCGATTTCTGGACGGTTCGCGTCGCATTTCCGAAGGAAATCGGGCAGTATCTCGTTTTAAAAGGTTCGGTTTCGGTCGAGGGAATTTCTTTGACGATTGCCGATTTAGCGGACGAATATTTTGAAATCGCCGTTATTCCGAAAACGTGGGAATTGACGAATCTTTCGAGCTTAAAAACGGGCGATGCGGTGAATTTGGAAGCCGATGTGATTGCCAAATATGTCGAGCGAATTTTGCTTTACGGAAAAAAGGAAAGCGGCGAAAATATTACGATGGAAAAACTTTCCAAACTCGGATTTGTAAAATAAAATAGTAAAATGACCTGAAGAAATCAAAAAAAAAACGGTGATTTTTCGTGATTAAAAAACGATGATTAAAATTTTACAAGCTGAAACCGCCGAACAAATCGAGCAAGCACGAAAACTTTTTCGTGAATATGAAACGGCGCTTGACTTAAATCTTTGTTTTCAAAACTTTGACGAAGAAGTTCTAAATCTTCCGGGCAAATACGCCGCGCCTGACGGACGTTTGTTTCTGGCTTTTTCGGGCGAAAAACTCGCGGGCTGTATCGCTCTCAGAAAACTCGAAGACGAAATCTGCGAAATGAAAAGGCTTTTTGTCAGGGAAGACTTTCGCGGGCAAAAGATCGGCGTTTTATTGATTGAAAAAATTATCACGGAAGCGCGAAAGATCGGCTACAAAAAAATGCGACTCGATACACATCCGCCGAAAATGGGAAAAGCCGTAAAATTATACGAATCTTACGGTTTCCGCGAAATTCCGCCGTATTACCACAATCCTTTCGGCGACACGCTTTTTATGGAAAAAAACTTATAATAAGCAAAACATCTCATAACATTTGCTCAGGTGCTTATCTTTTACGTTCTTATAAAATTAGAAAAATATTAACTTCCAAACGGATTTTCAAGAATTTTACCTTGTTTGTCCGCCCAAAAATCCTTCCTCGCCCGTGTGCCGCGAATAAAAATCCGCCAGGCTAAATCCCATTCTTTTATTCCGTCCATGGGTAATTTAAGATCAATTTCTCTTTTTTTAAGTTGAAGAAGTTCATTCAGACATTCTGCCGGAAACTTTTGGCTGCTAAAGCATTCTTTCTCCTTTGCCGTTAGCTTCGTCTTTAATTCTTCCTCTTCGCTTTTCTTTTGTTGTTTCAATTGCGGATTGGTCATTTCGGCGTTTTGCGCGTCCATCGAAATCAGTTCGACTTCCGCGCCTTCGATATTTGCACGGATAATCGCCTGTTTAATCGTTTCGGGAATAGCGGCAAAATTTATTTCGTCCAAATCGGTCGGGTGGTATCTGTCAGCCGTCATTTCCAGATTTCCTAAACTGAATACTTCAACCGGCTTCGGACCCGAAACAGAGCCTTTTTCAAATGTATATTCATCAATATGTTTAGGATTATCCGGGGCTTGAATTTGAATTTTCATCTTATTTTGCCGGATTTCGGCATTAATAACCTTAACTTTTTCCGCGCCGATTTTCGCTTTGATTTTAGCGACGGCTTGCTGCGCGTTGTCGCCTTGGAAAAGATTGACATCTTGCGGAATGACAAATTTGTTGCACGCCAAGCCGACAAAGATCAGCGGCAGCAAAGCAAGAAATAAAGTATTTGCCGATTGAAATTTTTTTACCGGGCGAAAAAAGGGTTTGTTGTCTTTTATCATATTGTTTTTATTTAATGTTGAAATTTACATCAGAATGAATTGCAGTTAAATTCAACATATAGATTTCTCCTTCTCCTAAATTCACCTTTTTGACGGTTCATTTCTAAATTCGCTGCCGCCGATTTCCGCCGTGTGCTAAAATCGGCGGCAGCGAACTTTTCATAAATAACAGTTTTACTGATTTCAATCTTAAAAGTCCTTAAATTCAAGATTAAATATTCTTAAATATTCCTAAATATTTCGGAAAACGCTTCGGATAAAATTTTTTATCTTAAAATATTAAAAATGCGAATCAGGAGTTGGAATTAATCAGCCTCATCAATGAGGCTGATTAATTCCAACTCCTGATTCGCATTATCAATTTATAAACTTTTTC
>CAYUGW010000676.1:0-2553 GCA_964444245.1 uncultured Blastocatellaceae bacterium
TTGCGGATTTTATAGAGCGGACAAGTAGAAATTCCTTCGATGCCGAAAGGCGTTTAGCACTCGTTGGCGCGCCGGCAGTAAATCCGACAACCGCTGTAGAAATTCCTTCGATGCCGAAAGGCGTTTAGCACGCGCAGCTCCGGCAATACGGCGGATTTGCGGCAGGTAGAAATTCCTTCGATGCCGAAAGGCGTTTAGCACTCGGATTCTTTGACGAACAACAGGGCAGACCGCATTGTAGAAATTCCTTCGATGCCGATCGGGCGGAAATTGCCTGCCGCGTCAGGGGAGTCGGTATGATTCGCGGAATCAGCACCACGAATGAAAATGGACTTTCTAATGGAATCAACAACTTAGCAATCTATTTTCATAAGATTTATAAGTCATTTTTTACCTATTCCTTAGCAACTGTAAATAATTCGTGCGTATTTCTTTTATCAATTGTCTCCAACTTATGGTCTTTGAAAAATAAATCCGACAAAAAAAACGGATAAAAAAAGTAGAACAGACTGTCAGTCTGTTTGAACAGGCGAACAGCCTGTTCTACGGTTTGTCGGATTTTTTAATCAAAGACCATAAATCAAATTCCTTTTTGACAATAAACAACTTGTATTCTAAATTATTCATCTATGCAATAATTATGCAAATATATTGCATAATTATTTAATTTTATGCAGAAAGATTTTAGACAAAAAATAATCTTGGATTTAATTCGGGCGAACAAAATTGCGACGCAGGAAGAATTGTCCGAAATGCTTGAAAGCAGAGGTGTTTCTGCCACACAATCGAGCGTTTCAAGGGATTTGGTCGAACTCGGAATTATAAAATCGGGCGGCATTTACGCTCTGCCCGAAACACGAAGCGAGATGAATATTTTCGGTCTTTCAAGTTTGGAAACCGCCGGAAATAATTTGATCGTGGCAAAATGCGAACTCGGTTTGGCTTCGGCGGCGTGCGTCAAACTGGATGCGGCTGAAATTAAAGAAATCATCGGCACGATTGCGGGCGAAGATACGATCTTTATTGCCGTAAAGGACGAAAAAGCGCAAAGGGCGGTAATTAAAAAAGTTTGGGAAATATTTGAGAGATAGATTTTTGATCTTTGATCTTTGACCTTTGATTTTTAAGCACCTGAGCAAAAGTAAGGTGGTGTTTTTACTTAACGTAGAACAGGCTGTTAGCCTGTTCAAACAGACTAACAGTCTGTTTTACGCTAATTTCAAAATGCCTTGTTACTTTTGCTCACCTGCTTATTAGAGCGTAAATTAAATTTTAAGGCGTTTGAAAAAAGTTTGGAGTCCCGCCTTTAGGCGGCATCCGCCAGCGAAGCGCGGCGGTAAAGCCGCCTAAAGGCGGGACTCCAAACACTCGAAAATTTAATTTACGGAGTACTTATCAAAGGTCAAAGATCAAAAATCAAAGGTCAAAGATTATAAATGGAAAAGAAAATTAACAAAGTAGTTTTAGCATATTCGGGCGGGCTTGATACATCCGCAATGCTTTTGTGGATCAAGGAAACTTACGGCGCGGAAGTCGTTTGTTTTTGCGCCGATGTCGGGCAGGGCGAAGAGCTTGACGGTTTGGAAGAAAAGGCTCTGAAAACAGGCGCGTCGAAACTTTATGTGGAAGATTTGCGCGAGGAATTCGTTAAAGAATTCGTCTGGACAGCCGTCAAGGCAAATGCGCTTTACGAAGGCGTTTATCTGCTCGGAACGAGTTTGGCGCGTCCTGTAATCGCGCGAAAACAAATCGAAATCGCTCAAAAAGAAGGCGCGGACGCAGTTGCTCACGGCGCGACCGGAAAAGGCAACGATCAGGTTCGTTTTGAACTGACTTATTATGCGCTTCAGCCCGACATAAAAGTCATCGCGCCGTGGCGGCACTGGGATTTCAAAGGTCGTGCGGATTTAATTGATTATTGCGCGAAACACGGAATTGAAGTTACGGCAACCGCCGAAAAACCGTATTCGATGGACAGAAATCTGATGCATATTTCCTACGAAGGCGGAATTCTGGAAGACCCTTGGGCGTCGCCGCCGGAAGATATTTTCCTTTTGACGAAATCGCCGGAAAATGCAAAGGATGCAGCGGAAGAAATTATTTTAACCTTTGAAAAAGGCGAACCAATTGCGATTAACGGCGAAAAATACGGCGCGGTTGATATGCTTTCCAAACTGAATTTTCTAGGCGGTGAACACGGCATCGGCAGAGTTGATCTGGTCGAAAACCGTTTTGTCGGGATGAAATCGCGCGGAATTTACGAAACGCCCGGCGTAACGATTCTGCTCCACGCGCACCGCGCTTTGGAATCAATTACGATGGATAGAGAAGTAATGCGCCTGCGCGATTCTCTGGGCGTAAAGTTTGCCGAATCAATTTATTACGGCTTCTGGTTCGCGCCGGAATTCGAGATTTTGCGTTCGATGGTTGACCAAACACAAGAAACCGTATCGGGCGATGTTCGCCTGAAATTATATAAAGGAAACGTAACAATTCTGGGACGCAAATCGCCGAATTCGCTTTATAAAGAACGAGTCGTAACTTTTGAAGACG
>CAYUGW010000677.1:0-2553 GCA_964444245.1 uncultured Blastocatellaceae bacterium
GCGCGAAAAATGTTTGTTTCAGAGGTTTGCCGTTTAGTTTGACGGATTTGACGTAGATATTTTTATCCGAAACATTTGCGGCTTTGATCAGAAAACTTTTACCGTTTTCCAAATTTATCTTCGCTTCCCTGAAAATCGGCGTTCCGAAATCATAATTGGGAATGGAAGGCGAAACCGGATAAAAGCCGAGCGCGCTCAGAATATACCACGCCGACATCTGTCCGCAATCTTCATTGCCGATCAAACCGTCCGGTTCGGGTTTATAAAATTCGTCCATAATCTGCCGCACGAGTTTCTGCGTTTTCCAGGGCTCGCCCGCGTAATTATAAAGATAAGCGATGTGATGCGAAGGTTCGTTGCCGTGTGCATATTGTCCGATAAGTCCCGTAATATCGGGCTGAAAACGTCCTGCAAGGGCGGAATCGGCGGTAAAAAGTTCGTCGAGTTTTTTTGAAAAATTCGCGCGTCCGCCGTATAGATCAATCAAACCCGAAACGTCATGCGGCACGAAAAACGTATATTGCCACGAATTTCCTTCGGTAAAATGAAACGTAACTTCATTCGGCAAAAACGGCGAAATCCAATTCCCGTTCTGCTTCGGACGCATAAATCCGGTTTGTTTGTCGAAAAGGTTTTTGTAATACTGGGCGCGTTTTAGATATTTTAAATAGTCACGTGATTTCGATTCAAGATATGATTCATTAACAGTTCTAGTAGCGCTAAGAATAAATTTTCTTTTTCCTTTTTCCGACGGGTTGGTCTGCAAAATTCTTGCCATCTGCGCGATACAAAAATCGTTATAAGCATATTCGAGCGTTTTTGAAACCGATTCCTGCTCGTCTTCCATCGAAATATAGCCGCGCCGTTTGTAGGCTTCGAGTCCGAAATGATCGAGTTCCGCCGAATGTTTCGCGGCTTCAAACGCTTTTTCGTAATCGAAACCTTTTATTCCTTTCGCCATCGCGTCGGCGATCACCGAAACGGCGTGATAACCGATCATCGTGTCGGTTTCATTTGCCGCAAGCTCCCAGACGGGCAATCTGCCGCCTTGTTCGTAATGCCGCAAAAACGTGTTGATAAAATCTACCGTGCGCTTTTCGTCAATAATCGTATAAAGCGGATGCGTCGCACGAAATGTGTCCCAGAGCGAGAAAATTGTGTAATTTTCTGATTTTTGATCTTTGATCTTTGATCTTTGATCTTTGTTGATGTTATGGATTTTTTTGTCCAAGCCGAGATAATTTCCGTCAACGTCGCTGAAAATATTCGGCGCAATCATTGTGTGATAAAGTGCGCTGTAAAAATTCGTCATCTGCGCTTGCGAGCCGCCGGAGACTTCGATTTTTGAAAGTTCTTTGTTCCACGCATTTTTTGCGTCGCTGCGAACTTTTTCAAAATTCCAATGCGGCAATTCCGCTTCGAGATTTTTTCTTGCACCTTCGATGCTGACGGACGAGATGGCGACTTTTAAGAGAATTTGTTCGTTTTGGGAAGTTTTGAATCTAAAAAAGGCTTTGATGTCTTTCCTGTCTAAAGAACCCATTTCGTCGTATGCCAAAAAAAGATTCGAGTTTCCAATCGGCGAGCCTGATGTATGACTTTCAAATGGCTTTGAAAATTCCGCCACAAAATAAACAACCTGATCTTTCGCCCAACTGCTCGAACGGCGATAACCTTCAATGCGATTATTTCCGACGATTTTTAATTCCGAATCCAAAACCTTATCGCGCCATTTCAAATCAAGAATAATATTCGCTTCGTCAGATTTCGGAAAAGTGTAACGGTGAAAACCGACGCGCGTTGTTGCCGTCATTTCGGCGAAAATTCCGTCGTCATCGAGTTTTACACTGTAATATCCTGGCGTTGCAGTTTCGTTCGCGTGAGAAAATTTTGAAGCATAACCGTTTTCATTTTTTTCGCCTTCTTTCGCAAAAAATTGCGGTTCGCCGATGGTTGGCGCGAAAAGAATATCGCAGTAATCGGGAATTCCCGTTCCGCTCAGATGTGTGTGCGAAAATCCATAAATTATTGAATCGGAATAATGATAGCCCGAACTTCCGTCCCAATTATCAATGCGCGTGTCGGGCGAGAGTTGCACCATTCCGAACGGCATTGTCGCGCCCGGAAATGTGTGTCCGTGTCCGCCCGTGCCGATAAACGGATTAACGTATTTCGTATAGTCGGTTTGTGCGTAAGCGGCGAAAGGCAGGCAGAAAGCCGTAAAAAATAAAAGGAGAACAGAAATCGAAAAAAATCCGTGTTTATCCGTGTGAATTTGTGGTTTCATATTGCTTTATAAGTTAAAGCAATTTGAGCAGCTGCGTCAATTCCTGCGGCAGAGGCGCGGTGAAATCCATTTTTTCCTTTGAAACGGGATGCCTGAAACTCAGGCGTTCGGCGTGGAGAAAAAAGCGGTTCAGTTCCGAAATTGCGCGGCGGATTTCCGCGTCATTCACCGTTTTATCGCGCCCTTCGTTGTAGATTTCGTCGCCGACGACCGGATGATTCAGAAAGGCGAGATGAACGCGAATCTGATGCGTTCTGCCGGTTTTG
>CAYUGW010000678.1:0-2546 GCA_964444245.1 uncultured Blastocatellaceae bacterium
TGCCTTTTGTTTTTGAATTAGCGGGAAAATACGGCATTAAAGTGATCGCGATGGAGATTACGCACGAATCGCATATTAACGAAATTCGTCAAGCATTGGAGCAAACCGGAAATCCGACGGGCGTGATGCTCCAGATCGGAACGCGCAACACGCAGAATTTCGAGCTTTTAAAAAACGCCGGTCGTCAGCAGGAATTTCCCGTTTTATTAAAGCGCGGTTTCGGAATTACTCTGGACGAGTCCTTACACGCGGCTGAATATCTGGCGAGCGAAGGCAATCAGAAAGTAATTTTTGCCTTGCGCGGAATGAAAACGAATATCGGCGATCCGCACCGGAATATGGTTGATTTCGCGCATATTCCGGTCGTCAAACGCCTGACGCGAATGCCGGTCTGCATCGATCCGTCGCATTCAGTCGGCTCGAGAGAGCGAAGTTCCGACCAAATTCTCGACATTATGCACATAACGGCGCAGGGCGTAATCGCGGGCGCGAATATGATTCTGGTTGATTTTCACCCGAACCCGAGCGTCGCGCTCGTTGACGGACCGCAGGCTTTGCGAATGGAAGAATTGCCGAAATTTTTGGAAGACGTGCGAATGGTCAGGGAAGTTTATGAAAAAAGAGTCGCGCTGTTTCAGGAAAATATGAGCGCGAAGAGTTGATAAAAATGTATTTATTTTGCCCGCGAAAAGCCGCTATATTACGCTAAAAATAAATAATTTTTCTTATACCGAATTTCGTCCCGCGTTGATAATTCCGAACGAACAGCGGACGATCAGTTTTTCGTAAGCGTCTTTTAACTCAGTTTCGTTTTCGCGGATTTTGGTCAGAGCGAATTGTTGAATCGTCGTCAGAGGCAAAACAATTCGTTCGCGCATTTGCACCGATTGTTTTTCAACCGGAAAATCCGCCATCAATTCCGTTTTTTGCGTGATTATTCCAAGAAAATGTTCGCAGAGTTTGTATTCTTCAAAGATTTTTCGCCAGATTTCGCCGTACAGCGGATGATTTTCGAGATGTTTTGTCAGCGGAAAAAACGACTTTTGCATCGCCATTTCGCAATTGTCAATCAATGCCTTGAAAAACAAATTTGATTGATACATCGCTTTGACATCGGAAAGTTTTCCCTCGTTTTCCATTTTTTGAAAAGCCGCGCCGACTCCGTAAAATCCGGGAATATTTTGTTTCAGCTGACTCCACGCGCCGACAAACGGAATGGCGCGAAGCGAGTCGAGCGACAATTTGCCGGAACCGCCGCGCTTTGCCGGACGGCTGCCGATATTCGTCTGCGCGTAGAAACGAAGCGGGCTGACATTCTCCAGATAATCGAGAAAAGACGGGTGATTTTTAAGCTCGCAGTAAGCACGAAAGCTTTCTTCCGCCAGATTTTTCATCAAGATTTCTTCCGCTTGCGAAAAAGTTTGTGACTTCGGCGAAAAAATCTCGTTATAGATTCCGGCGTGCAAAAGCTGTTCGATGTTGTATTGCGCGACATCAATCGTGCCGAAATTCGAGCTGACGGTTTGCCCTTGAATCGTCAGTTCGATGGCTTTGTTGGCGATATTTTTGCCCATCGAAGAATAAAATTTATGAGTTTTTCCGCCGCCGCGCGCGGGCGGTCCGCCGCGTCCGTCAAAGAAAATCACGTCAATTCCGAAGGCGCGGGAAACTTTTGTTAATTCATCTTTCGCCTTGTAAATTCCGTAATTTGCCATCAGATAACCGCCGTCTTTTGTACCGTCGGAAAATCCGAGCATAATCGTCTGCGTATTTTTTCGGCGTGAAAGATGTTCGCTGTAAACCGGATTTTCGTATAATTTCTGCATTATGCCGGGCGCGTTTTGCAGATCTTCGACGGTTTCAAAAAGCGGCACGATATCAACATTTAAATCTTCTTTTTTCCAGCCGCCGAGCAAAAATAAACCGAAAACTTCGATAATGCTCAGCGCACTTTGCGAATGGCTGATGATGTAGCGGTTGCAGCTTTCTTCGCCGTTTTGCGCTTGGATTTTTTTTACTGCTTCAATATTTTTGAGCGTGTCTTTCGTTAATTCGTCCGCAAAAATTTCCGCGTCGGCTTTTTGCTTGATATTTAAAAGCAATTCGATTTTTTCGTCTTCGGAAAGCGAAGCGTAATTTTTCGGCAAAATGTCCGTAAATTCGGCGATATCTTCAAAAATCCGCTCGTGAATACTGCTGTCTTGACGCACGTCGAGCGTCGCGAAAAACAAGCCGAAAAGCTCGACTTTTTCGATCAGATTATCAATCAGATGAATAAATAAACTATTGTGTTTTTCGCGCAAGGTCGTCTGGATTACGTAAAGATATTCGAGAATTATTTCTTTTGTTAAATCCGATTCCTGCTCGACTATAAAAGCATTTTTGTAAATTCGGCTTTCAAGTTCGGCAAGCACCGATTCGACTCCGGCAAAAGTCAGGCGGCGTTTTAAGAGGCGGATGTCATTGTAATAACATTTCAAGATCGAACGCCGAAGCGCATCGGCGACTTTCAAAGTGGTTTCGACCGTCACAAACGGATTTCCGTC
>CAYUGW010000679.1:0-2531 GCA_964444245.1 uncultured Blastocatellaceae bacterium
CAAGCGTCCCCGCTTGCAACCGCTGCGCAAGCGGCGGAACAGCGTTTAGGATAAATTCAAGTTTATTTCGAGCAAAGGCTTTTTCGCGCTCACGCGCTCATGCAAGCGGGGACGCTTGCGCTCCAGTCTTTGTAGAATATTACTTCGCCTTCGGCAAACTCACCATATTCGCAAAAATTCGATACGCGCCCGCGTTTCCGACCGGAAGCTGGCGAAACCACGAAAATGACGTGTAAATAAATTTCCCTTTTCCGACCTCAGCATAGAGCATTCCGCCTTTGCTTTCCGCCTCGCCTTCGTCGTGTGTTTCGAGCAAGGGCGTATATTTTTCATCGAATGAAGTCAATGTGTAAAGATTTCTTTCCTGCACCCAATTTTCAAAATCATCATCGGTGATTTTATTCGGAAAATTGAAAACCGGATGATCCGGCACAAGAATTTTAACAGGTGCGTTTTCGTCGGTCGTTCTGATATTTCCTTCCATTTTTGCCGGAAAGGGGGGCAGATTTTGGCGCACATATTCCTGCTGTTGGTACTGCACGATCAGCGTTCCGCCATTCTGCATAAACTCAGTTAATCTGCCGTTGTTGGCGACATAATCGGGACGAACTTGCGAAGCGCGAATGCCGACGATGATCGTATCGAATTCACTTAAATTTCCGGTCGAAAGCGTTTTTTCGTCAAGCATCGTAACACTTAAACCCAGACGCCGGATCGCTTGCGGCACTTTATCGCCGCTGCCCATTATGTAGCCGATTTTGACTGGAGAAATCTTCAGATCGAGAACCTGCGCTTTAACGTCGGATTTTGAATAAATCCGGTGCGTTTGAATATGCGGATAAGCGATTTCCTGCATTTGCAGATCGTAAATTTTGCCGTCAACCGTCGCCGTCGCCGTCAGATCGAAACTTCCCGGTTTGGCATTTGCCGGAATCGTAACTTCAAAATTCAAAGCGGTTTTGTCGCCTTTCCGCGCGAGCGAAAATTCCGCCGAAGCGGGCGAAAGCGTCCAGCCGTTCGGCAAATTTATTCTTCCCGTTCCTTTGATTGCATTCGCCGAATTATTTCCAACCGTCATCACAAGCCTGTGTTTGGCGGGTTTTGCAGAAACCGGCGCGATCAAAAGATTCGACTCCAAGCCGACCGTTACCAGCGGGACGACATTTAATTTGCGGCGGATTTCTCCGCGAATGTCGTCGGCAAAACGATATTCGACTTCCCTTTCAACCGTGATTTCCTGTCCGCCGATTTCCATTTTGACTTCCGCCGTAACGAGCGGTTTTTGAAACGGCAGATTTTTCGAATCCGTATCCGACCAATCGAATGTAAAATTCGGATTTCGCGGTTTTTCCAACCAGAAAGGCTGCGTCGGTTTGGCATCCGTCGGCGCAACAACCGTAAAAAACGAAGCATCAAAAGCCTCTTCGCGGCGCGGGCGAAAACCCGTCGTTTGAACAACCGGTTCGGGTGCAGTGTTCGCCGTCCAGCCGTTCGGCGTTTTTAGAGAAACATTTGTAACTTTCACCTCCGCATTTTCCGGCGCAAAAACTCTGACCGCAACATTTGTCGAATTTCCGGCAATTATCGTTTCCGAATCGCTCAGAGCGTCAACAACTACGCCGCTTGCCATTTGCAAGGCTTTGGCAAATTCCTTTTGTTTTTGCCGCAACAATATTTTTGAATCGGGATTCCGCATTGACCATTCCGCATCAAAGGCTTGTTTATAACCTTTGGCTAAAATCGGAACGAGTTTTTGTGGATTAAACGGATCGAAACTTTTCAGAGCCGTTTCCGCCGTTTCCTGCAATTCGGCTAATCTATTGGCAAATGCCGGATCGGTGTTATTCGTCAATTCGGCGATTCCTTTGATCGAAGTGTCCATTCCGTCGAAAACGCTCGTTTCATTTTCGACTTTTTCAGCGGATGATTCAGCCAGACGCATCGCCGAATTGAATTTTCCGCGAAGCTCTAAAACGCCCATTTCTTGCGATTTATGCTGGCTTCTGCCTTCCATCGCAATCTCAAAAAAGGATCGTCCGAGAAGCGGATCGTATTCGCCCGTGTTTAAGGTCAAAGTCGGCTGATTCCCGGGATTCGCCCGAAAACTCTGCCCGACATAGAATTTTTTTGCCTCCCACGGCTGCAAACCTTCCTTGAAATGTTCGGGAAACATTTTCGGATCAGCCGCCGCTTTGAAGGCGAGCGGCGCGAGATAACCGGAAAATTGATGGTGTCCGTGTCCGTCGGCGGTTGTTCCCGAAAAACGCGAGATGATGACCAGTGGGCGATAAAACCTGATCGCCCGGACCATATCGCCGAGCGTCGGTTCTTCGCCCCAGATTCGCGCCGCTTCTTCGCGCGTTTTGGAAAAACCGTAATCCATCTGGCTTCCGAAAAGCTGTTCGCCGCCGTCGAGCCTTCGCGCTTGAAGAAGTTCTTCGGTGCGAATCACGCCGAGCGATTCGAAAAGCTCTTCACCGATCACGTTTTGCCCGCCGTCGCCGCGCGTGACCGAAAGAAATGCCGTCCGC